>JAICKT010000460.1 GCA_025927795.1 Parafilimonas sp.
CATCAATTTAAAATATCAACCAACGATATAAATGAAATGCGTAAACAGTTGCTTGAGTTTGCAGTTGCTGAGCAACTTGATATAGTTTCATTGCAAACCGAAGGAAATAATTTAGAAGATATTTTTAGAAGTCTCACAACAACTACAAATCAGGTTTAAACTTTTTAAACCTGGTTAAGCTTATATAATAATTATGTTACAAACTTCGACACTTCAGTTTTTAAAGCAACTGAAAAAAAATAATAACAAAGAATGGTTTGATAAAAACCGTCAACAATACGAAACTGCAAAAAATGATTTTGCATTGTTCGTGCAAAACGTAATTGATAAATTTTCTAAAACAGATACAGCACTTTCTTCGCTTACTGCAAAAAATTGTATGTTCAGAATTAATCGCGATATACGTTTTAGCAAAGACAAATCTCCGTACAAAACAAATATGGGTGCATACTTTAATGGCGCCGGTAAGAACAGTATGACTTCAGGTTACTACTTACATATTTCTCCAGGTGAAAGTTTTGTTGGTGGTGGAATGTATCACCCGGATGCAGAGGCTTTAAAAAAAATACGGCAGGAGATTGATTATAATTTCAACGAATTCAGCAGCATCATCAACAACAAAAAATTTAAAGCTGTTTATACAAAAGGTTTACGTAATAATGGGGATGTAAAATTATCGAGACCGCCAAAGGGTTACGATGAAAATAATAAAGCTATCGAATTCTTAAAGCTAAAAAGTATTGTTGCTACTGCACCTTTAAACGATGCATTGTTAACTGATAAAAGTTTTACTGTAACTGTTGTAAAAGCATTTGAAGCATTGCATCCGCTGGTTATATTTTTAAATAAAGCTGTTAAAGATTAATATCAGCATATTTATTTTTTTTGCCTGACCGCTTTATAAATTTTTATTGCACTCATTAATAAAACAACAAAGCAAATTAATCCAACTAATCCCCAAACAAAACTTATGCTTTGTTTTACGGTGGCAAGCATAACAATCGCTACCAAAAAAATAGTTGCCACTTCATTCCATATTCTTAATTGCTGAGATGAATATTTAAAAACTCCTTTTAGCTGTTGTTTAAAAATTTTATGCAACGAAAAAAAATAAATATATAACAGCAGCACTAAGCAAAGTTTTACCAGCAGCCATCTTCCCTGTTCATTCAGCAACACCTGATCCCATCCGCCTTTAAACATAACAACCGTTCCAAAAATTAATGTAAGAATAGCAGAAGGGAAAGTAATTCCAAACCAAAGCCGTTTCATCATTACAGAAAATTGTTCATGCAAAATTGTTTTAGCGGGCTCTTCTTTTTCGCTGGCTTCTGTGTTGTAAATAAAAAGCCGTGGCATATAAAACATACCGGCAAACCATGTTACCACAAAAATTATATGTAATGCTTTAAGATATTCGTACTGCATGTTCGTTGTAAACCATTGTCATGTCTCCATTCAAATAATTTTTCAACCAGCCTGTTACAGTTTGTATCCACAATGGCTGCGTGTTTAGGCAGGGAATTAATTCAAACGATTCACCACCTGAATTTAAAAAAATTTTTTTGCCTTGTATCGCCATTTCTTCAAGCGTTTCCAAACAGTCACTCACAAATGCAGGACAAACTACTAATAATTTTTTTACACCTTCTTTTGGCAATTCGGTTAAACGTACTGCAGTAAATGGCAGGAGCCAGGGGTCTCTGCCCAAGCGAGATTGAAATGTTTGTTCTGCTTTTTCTGGCGGAATGTTCAACGCTTTAATTATTGCTTCTGTTGTAAATATTGTTTGATGACGGTAGCAAAAATTATGTGCAGGTGATGGCATATGACAACAATCATTCACCTTTAAACAATGGCAACCTGTTACATCAGTTTTTTTTATATGGCGCTCAGGAAGCCCATGATAGCTGAATAAAATTTTATCAAAATCTTTTTCAACATAAGGCTTTATACTTTCACTTAAAGCATGTAAATAATCTTCATTATTATAAAAAGGCTTTATGGTTGTAAGATGTGTTGTATAATTTTTTTTGCGATGCGCCAGCTTAATATCTTCTACTGCAGTTTCGTAACTGCTCATTGCATAATGCGGATACAATGGCAATAAAATTATTTCTTCAAGTTCAGAATTTTGTTCATGCAATTTTTTTAAAACGTCTGCAGATGATGGATTACCATAACGCATCACAAGCTCAACAGGTTCCTCAAAATTTTTTTGTATTTCCTTTTGAAATGCTTTTGAAATAATTATTAAAGGCGCGCCCCCATCTGACCAAACAGATTTGTATGCCTCTGAAGATTTAGGCGCTCTGAATGGAACAATAATTCCCCGCACTAAAAAGTTTCTTAAAAGAAATGGTTTGTCAATCACTCTTTCATCCATTAAAAATTGCGTGAGATATTTTCTTAAGTCTTTTACTGAGGTTGAATCAGGTGAACCAAGATTCATTAAAATAATTGCCCGTTTATGTGAAGCCATCCGGCAAAAGTATAATCGCATTTGAAATTTTCAGGCAGATAATTTTTTAAACATGACATATAAATGACAATTAAGATGACGAATATCCTGTTTACAGAAAATGCGCAAAGTAAATTTGCAGCGGCTCATGAATATGAATAGATTTTTTGTTGCAGGAATTAATTACAAGAAAACGGAAGTTGAATTGCGTGGCTTATTTGCCGTTAATTATGAGCAATATGCTGCTGTGCTTAATGTGGCAAGTACGTTAAACATAGAAGAAATTTTTATTCTTTCAACCTGTAATCGCACAGAAATTTATGGTTTGGTTGATGATGCTAATCTTTTGATCGAATTACTTTGCATGCAAACCACAGGTGATATTGAAACGTTTAAAAAATCAGCTTATATAAAAAATGGAGTAGATGCTATTGAGCATTTATTTAATGTGGGTGCAGGTTTGGATTCTCAAATTTTAGGTGATTATGAAATTGTTGGTCAATTAAAGGCAGCAGCAAAATTTGCCAAACAAAAAGGTTTTATTAAAGGTTTTTCAGAAAGACTTATCAATGCAGTTTTGCAGGTATCAAAACTTATAAAAACAAATACACAACTTAGCGGCGGCACTGTTTCCGTTTCGTTTGCAGCCATTCAATATATCCGTAATTATTTTAAAAATATTAAAGACAAAAATATTTTACTGGTTGGTGCTGGAAAAATTGGAAGCAGCACTTGCAAAAATCTTGTTGATTATCTCCACACAAAAAATATTACGCTCATCAACCGTTCTCCCGAAAAAGCAATTGA
>JAICKT010000065.1 GCA_025927795.1 Parafilimonas sp.
ACAAATGGTAGTGCGGCTGATGCCATACTTGTCGGCAAGCTTTCTAAAACCTCCGCCTTGCGTTAAATACTCCTGAATGATCTGTGTTTTTATATCCATAAAATAGGTGATTTTTAGTCAACCTATTTCAGGACGAGACAGCATGCATTCTATTGGTATAGAATGTTTACCTCTGCGGACGCAGTTCGATACAAGACTTTCATTTCCCACTTGAAAGGCTCATTTTTTAGAATGTTATGATCAAAAGGCGGATGTCCAATTTTATATGAGCCTGTAACTTGCCTTCCCTTTTGTTAAATAATAAATCTTTAGTAAGAAAATTCAGCCAAACTTGTTTGTTTACGAAATTCCCGTAGTTTTACGAAAAATTCGTAGATGGTAAAACTTACAGTTCAGGAAGAAGAGTTGATGCAGGTAATCTGGCAATACGGGGAAGGTTCAATAAAAACTTTTTTACAAGAATTTCCAGAACCCAAACCACCTTATACAACAGTTGCTTCAATTGTAAAAAATTTAGAGAAGAAAGGTTTTGTGAACAGTAAAATGCTTGGCAATACATTTATTTATTCGCCTGCTGTAACGGAAGAGAAATATAAACAGCAATTTATGCAGGGGTTTATTCAAAACTATTTTAATAATTCTTATAAAGAGATGGTGAATTTTTTTGTGCAGCAAAAAAAATTAAAGTCAAAAGACTTGCAGGATATTATTGAAATGATCGAAGACAAAAACAAAAAAAAATAATTGTATGAACAGTTTAGAAGAGTACATGCTAAAAGTCTCTGTATTCTATGCAGTGGCATATATTTTCTATTGGCTTGTGTTAAGCCGGCTTACAAGTTATAAAAGCAATCGCTATTATTTAGTGTTTACTTCATTATTTGCTTTTATAATTCCAATGTTACGGCTCGATTTTTTTATTAACCCGCAAACAATAAACAGCTCAACTTTTATCAATCGTTTACCGGTTTTAAACATTACAGGAACTGAATATGTGCCTGTTGAAAATTCAATAAACTTTTCAACTACACTTCTTTTAGTTTTTATAACAGGAACTATTATTTGTCTCACACGTTTTGTAATTCAATTGTTGTCTTTCAAAAAAGTTACAGCAAATGCAAAATTGATAAGCGTTGTATTTGACATAAGACTTTATGATCTTGATTTAGACATAATGCCTTTTTCTTTTGGTAATGCAGTGTACGTAAATCAAACCAAACATTCTGCATCTGAACTTGATGACATTTTTAAACATGAATCTGTACATGTACACCAGCAACACACAACAGACGTAATTCTTGCGGAAATTATTTGCATTTTAAATTGGTATAATCCTTTTGTGTGGCTAATGAAAAACGCCATTAAACAAAACCTTGAATTTTTAGCAGACGATACCGTTTTAAAATATGGTACTGATAAAAAAAACTATCAATATCATTTATTAAAAGTTACAGGTTACTCGCCGCTGCAAATTGTAAACAGCTTAAAAATTTCTTCTCTTAAGCAACGCATTTCTATGATGAACAAAACAAGAACATCAAGAAAGCATTTGCTGAAATTATTATTTGTATTGCCGGTACTTGCTTTTATGATGCTTGCATTCAGAAACACCAATACAAGCGCAATTAATGCAGAAGCTAATTTGCAGGAACAATCATTTATCTTAAATGAACTAAGCTATAATATTCCTGATGCTAAAATTGATATGCTTGTTAAAAATGCAAACAACAATAGTTTGTTGCAGGTTGGAAAACCATTTAGTATTTCAATTATAAAAAATGAAAGAGACAGGTTAAAAACTTTGCTTGAGAAGAATGGGTATAATAACATCAGCAATAATGCAATTAGTTTTTTAATTGATTCATCTTCGGTAAATAACAGGTTTGCTGTGCAGGTGAATATTGATTTGGAAAGAAAATCAGTGACCAATAATTCAGGTAAGCAAACAAAAAATAATACGGTTTTACAATCAACAAAAGATGATCGAACAATTGTTTCATCAGTAAATAAAAATCAGGCACCGGCAAAGGTTTAATCAACATTTATTAATCATTAATAATTACTTCTTTAAAAAATAATAAATAAAGAAGCGGGTAAACTATTGCCAAAAATAATTAAGAATATAAGTAATAATCATTCTTGCATAACACTTCATGCATGTAATACTTCAATAATCATAGTATAAAATAAAATTCAGCGAATATGAATTTCAACCGTGTTAATAATATTACGGGATGGGCAATCTGCGCTTTTGCCTGTTCGATTTACATTCTTACAAGCGAAGCAGGTGGCAGCTTTTGGGATTGCGGTGAATTTGTTAGCAGTTGTTTTAAGCTGCAGATCCCACATCCGCCTGGCGCGCCATTATTTGTAATGTTAGGCAGATTATTTATTGTAATGTTTGGAAATAATCCGCTCACCGCAGCAAAAGCGGTAAACATTATGAGTGCATTGGCAAGCGGGTTTACAATTCTTTTTTTATTCTGGACGATTACACATTTTGCAAAAAAAATTGTGCATCGCGATGCAACACAATCATTAACCAAATTGCAAATGTGGAGTATAATAGCTGCAGGAGTTATTGGCGCGTTGGCGGGTACATTTGCAGATTCATTCTGGTACAGCGCTGTTGAAGGTGAGGTGTATGCAATGAGTTCTTTTTTTACTGCTATTGTTTTTTGGTCAGCTTTAAAATGGGAGCGTGTTGCAGATGAACCGGGTGCTGATAAATGGTTAATACTAATTTGTCTTTTAATCGGTCTGTCAATTGGTGTACACCTTCTTTGTTTATTATGCATACCTGCTATTGTAATGATTTATTATTTCCGCAGAAGGTCATCAATCAACTATACAATACTTAGAAAATATTTTATACGCTTTGTATTAATTAGTGGCCTCCTTGCATCGATACTTGCATTAATAAGCGCACAAGCTTCAGCAGAACCAGAGAAAGGAATACCCGCAGATAATACAGTTGCAGGATTATTATTTCTTGCAACCATTATTTCGATCGGTATTTTGTTTTTGATAGAACGCTTCAAAAAAAATCAAAAAGAATTATATGGTGGCGCTTATATTTTTTTAGTGTTGAGTGTGGTAATTTTTGGTGTGATATTAAAAGGCGTGATTCAATATTCTATTAAAGCGGCCGGGGCTTTCGATATATTTTTTGTTAATAATCTCGGGCTGCCTTTTTTTACAGGCTTCGCGTTTTTCTTTGTGTTGATTGCAATTGCAATATGGTGGGGACTGCGTTTTGCAAAGCGAAAAAAACTTTCACACCTGCAACTTGCTTTATGGTGTATAGCATTTACACTTGTTGGTTACAGCACTTACATTACAACTTTAATAAGAAGCAATGCAGATCCTTCAATTGATATGTTTAACGTTGATAACCCCCAGGCTTTAGAAGGTTATTTAGGTCGTGATCAATACGGCGATTTTCCTTTATTGTATGGACAAACATTTAATGCGCAACCTGTAGATTATTCTGATAAAGGAATGAAGTATGAAAAAGGTGATCGCAAATACATAACCTCAGGTAAAAATTTTGATTATGTTTTCCAGGCAAAAGATAAAATGGTTTTTCCGCGGATGTGGGATATAACCAATGATGAAAACCACGCAGATTATTATGCCTTCTTTGCAAACATTCGAAAAGGTCAGGATGGTACTTATGAACGTGGTCCTACGTTTATGGATAACCTGCGTTTCTTTTTAAGTTATCAAACTTACTTCATGTACATCCGTTATTTTTTCTGGAATTTCAGCGGCAAGCAAAATGATGTGCAGGGCGTGTTTACAGGTAATGTAAGAGATGGCAATTGGATTACCGGCATACCGATAATTGATAACGCTTTATATGGTGATCAAAAAATGATGCCTGATAGTTTGCAGAAAAGTAAAGGTCATAATGTAATGTATATGTTACCGTTTGTGTTGGGTATTATCGGTTTAATTTACCAGGCAAAAAGAAAAGGAAGTGATGCATTCATAAACGCTTTGTTTTTTTTGTCGACAGGCTTTGCGATTGTTATCTACATTAATCAACCCGGTTATCAGCCACGTGAACGCGATTATGCTTATGCCGGTTCATTTTATGTGTATGCAATTTGGATCGGACTTTCTGTTTTGTATTTTATCGAGCTTGCAAATTCATGGAATAAAAAATTAATAAAGGAAGTTTTCATTAATGCAGCGCTGATCAGTTTTATACTAATGATATTTATTTTGATTGCAGGTTATGGTACAACTGCAGGAATTGTTGTTGGCATTGCAACGTTTGTATTAATTTCTTTGATTGCTATATCCTTTCCATACTTGCTTCAATTCCTGAAAAATAAATCTGCGATTCTCGTTGCTGCATTCATTGTTACTTTACTCGTTCCCATTTTAATGGGAACGCAGGAATGGGACGATCATGATCGGCATAAAAAACAATTGTCAAGAGATATAGCAAGAGAT
Source organism: Parafilimonas sp. (assembly GCA_025927795.1). GTDB lineage: Bacteria > Bacteroidota > Bacteroidia > Chitinophagales > Chitinophagaceae > Parafilimonas. The sequence goes on from JAICKT010000065.1 coordinate 4,465, forward strand.
TATTTAGAAAGCTGTGCACCGAATGCAATTTTATTTACGATTGGTGATAATGATACATATCCTTTATGGTATGCACAGGAAGTGGAAGGCATTCGTCCTGATGTGCGCATTGTGATTACTACTTTGCTTGGTACCGACTGGATGATGAATGAATTAAAACATAAGGTAAATAACAGCGATCCTATTGATGTGATCTGGAGTTCTGATCAATTCCAGGGTGATAAAAGAGATTATGTTTTTTACCAGCCGCAACCACAATTTCCGGAGAACAGGTATTATGATTTGTATGACATGATGAAGAACTGGGTGGGCAGTGATGATCCGTTAACAATGGCGATAAGCGGCAGTGGAGATACCGTGCACACATTTCCAGTTCGCAAACTTGCTGTGCCTGTTGATACAGCATTGGTACGTGCAAACGGAACTGTGAATGCAAATGATAATGTTGTTGATGTAATGCGATTTGAATTGCCAAACAAAAGCATGTTGCTGAAAAATGATCTAGCCATTCTCAACATTATTGCTGCCAATAAATGGAAGCGCCCGATTTATTTTACAATGCCATATAACAAACTTGGGTTCGATAGTTTTTTGCGTCGCGATGGTTTAGCGTACAGGTTAGTTCCCGTAAAGAATTCATCATCGAACGCCGATAAAATGTACAATCTTGTACTTGATAAAAAGAAGTGGGAATATGGAAATGCAAATTTTTCGAATGTATATTATGATGAAGTAAACAGAACACAATTACTAAGCATACGACAGGCTGATGTTGCATTGGCTGATGACTTGCTCACTGAAAATAAAATTACGGAAGCACGCACAGTATTGCAGCATGATGATGCGATGATACGCGAAGAAAATCTTCCTTATGGAATGACGTCTGGCAACAATATGCATAACCGGATTTCATTGCAAATGCTTGATGCTTGCTATCGCTCCGGTGAAAACAAATTGGCTGCAAAAATTTCTTCATCAGTACAGAAAGATTTGTTGCAACAGAGACGTTATTATCAATCACTCGATGCAGAAAAACAAACGAACATACAATATGAAAACAACGTTAATGAAAACCTGATACAGGCCTTGAATGAGATGAATAAGCAATATAATGGTAAAGAGAGTAAGGGTTATTTGAATTAAGTCTTATTGTTAATGCAGTGTATTAAGTTCACTTGAGTTGTATAATTATTTGTTTATTTAAAATATCGATATAAAAATGTTCTAAATTTTCAATTGCCGGCATACATTCTTTAATATCCAAATCTCTTGCATATTTGCTCAATGCATTTTTACCGAATTGTAATATAAGTGTGTATCTGTCTTGTCCATCTTTACCAATGAAAGCAGTCATTATTATCTGCCTTTTATCGTTCACATATTTTTTTGAATATTCATTTGAATTATCAGGAAGCAAAACTCCATCACACCAAAGTATTTTTAGCTGTTCGTTATCAGAAGAGCGGAATGCGTTAGAAATTTTATATTCGAGAAAAGTACAGAAATCTGCGTTTAACATCTTAATGCTTTTTCAAATAAATTATTTGCTCGTTACAATAGTTAGTTAGGAAAATTCAGAGCTACTAAAATGTTCACCATGTTTTAGAATTTTATAAGGCTGATTAATTTTTTCCGCTTCGCTTGCAAAATCTTTTGAGTCTGCTGTATTAAAAGTAAACATATCGTAATGACAGGGAATAACAATTTTCGCCTCGATTGCTTTTCCAAGTGCTGCTGCTTCTTTCACATTTAAATTTCCTGGAACACCGCGTGAAGGATCATTACCATTAATAGGTAATAATGTAACATCAACTTTAAACGGCTTTAATAATTCAACCATTTCATCAAACCATAATGTATCGCCGCTGTGATAAATTTTCCATTTTCCGAATTCAATTACATAACCCATGAATTTGCACCTGCCATTTTCATCTCTTTCGATCTCGTTGTGTTTTGCGGGTATACCATGAAAAATGAAATCATCTATTTTGAGCCAGTCTCCATCATTCATTCCTGTGGCAAAATTTTTAGGTAACCGCACACGTTCACAAACAAACATGTTGTTTGCTTCCGGAACAATAAAGTGAATGTTTGGGTTATTTTTTATAACCGGAATTAAAGTCTCTCCATCTAAGTGATCAGTATGATTATGACTTGAAGTAACAATTGAAATATTTTTTAAAAGAGAGGGATCAATAACAAGTTCACTCATTCGTATATGAGGTTTATTGGTAGTTGCGTATTTTTTTGTGAGTGAATCTGAAAGGTACGGATCGATTAAAACTTTTTTTCCTTTCCATAATAATAAATAACCGCTTTGTCCGAGCCACCATAAATGAAAATTATTTTCATCATGCTGATAACTTTCAACTTCAGCGACCAGCGCTTCATCTTTTTTAAATGCGGGAATTAATTGCATGATTAACTATAAAGTGTTTTGCTATTAATTTTTCTTTTCGGTCGTCATGTCGAGGAACGAGACATCCCATGATCTTTAAAGAGGTGAATACTTATGAGATTTCTCCTATCGTCGAAATGACGACTTCAAAAAATATTCTATTAACTCAAACAACTTAACAAGGCAATGCTTTAATTTACAAATTTTCTCTTACCATTTTTGCACCCTTCACCATGTTCGCTAATTTTTGTCTTGCAGCCCATCTCGCTGTTTGACTCAATCCGCAATCTGGTGCAACAGATAATTTTTCAGCAGGTACATATTTTAAACAACGCTCAATTCTTTCTTTAACGTCCTGCGGTGTTTCGATGTAATAATTTTTTACATCAACAATACCAACAGACACATCCATCTTTTCTGCAAAAGGTTGCAACAGTTCTATCTCTGCAAATTCACGATTACTCATTTCAATATGAATTTCATCAACACTTAAATCGAGAAAGTTGGGTAACATAGGTTTAATACTTCTGTAACCAACTGGTCGACCTTTAAAATTTCCAAAGCACATGTGCGTAGATAGCCTGCACTTTCCAACAATTGGTTTTACCGTTCTATTGAAAATATCAACAAATCGTTTTGTATCTTCTTTATATGCATAACAACTCATCGAAGGTTCATCAACCGTAATTTCTGTACAACCTGCTTCAACCAAATCTCCCAACTCTTTACTTATGATGGGCAACAGCGCTTCAGTAATTGCATACCTGTCTTTATATTGTTTATTGGGTAACAATCTTCCGCTTAATGTGTAAGGACCAGGCACACTTGTTTTAAGAACGGGACCTTGCGGCGCTATTTTTTTTAAACGCAAAAATTCTTTCACGGCGCCTAAACCATTTGGTGCAACAAGTTCATCAACGATATCATTTTTTCCGCGCTGATCATGCGCAGGTGGCCCAAATTTTCTTGTTTCCGTTTCATTATTTTTTATCCCTTTTATATAACCATAAAAAGAAAGATTAAAATCAAGCCGTGTTTGTTCACCATCTGTTATTACATCAAGTCCCGATGCAACCTGGTCATGAACAGCAGCGATTACTGCATCTTCAATCATCTCTTCAATATCTGCCGCACCAAAACTGCTTAGGTTTTGTGTTGCAAACTCAAGCCAGCCCGGAAAAGGATAACTGCCGATGACTGTTGTACGAATTGGAATTGGCTGCATAAAATTTATTATTTTTTTAAATACACTTAATTTAAATATTCAATGTTCAATAAACAACAATCAATATTCAATTAAATACAACAATGAAAAATTTTTTATTTACAAATTGAATACAAGATGAGCATTGATTATTGAACATTGATTGTTGAGGATTTTAATTTGCCATTCACCATTGTCAATTCACGATTAATCTTTTCCAACATTTTTATATAACTCCGCCAAACGATGTGCGTGTTCATCGTAAGCACTTTCAAATAATTCTTTTGCTTTTTCATCGCCTGCAATTGCAGATGCAGTAAGCACTTTTGGTGGCTGACCTGCTTCTGTTAATAATCTTGCAACTTCAGCTTTAATTGAATTTATAATCATAACACTGCCAACTGTTGAACCAGGCGATACAGGTGTTTGCAAATTTTCAATCGTGATCATTGAATCGCCAACCGGTGCACCGCTGTCTAAAATAAGGTCTGCAAAGTCAGTCAGTTTTTTTCCATCACTTCTTTTGCTTTTACTTTTTTCTGAATGTGCTTTTGTTACAAGCGCAACAACTTTAATTGCTTTCTGCTGAAACAATTCAGCCATTTCAATCGGAACAATATTACATCCGCTTGAAGAAACAACCAGCGCTGTATCTTTTTTATCAATACTGAAATTTCTAAGAATGCGTTCTGCAAGTCCTGAAACATTTTCAAGAAACATTGCCTGCCGCTGACCATTTGCACCAACAACGTTGTTATGATAAGTGAGCGATAATTCAACAATTGGATTAAAGCCGGGAAACGAACCATAACGCGGCCACATTTCTTCAACCATAATCCTGCTGTGCCCTGTACCAAATACATGTACTACTCTTCCTGCCAAAATACTTTCAGCAAACCAACTTGCAGCTTTTGCAATATTTTGTTGTTGTGCTTCTATTGTATCTGCAATCTCTCTGCATTTATCTATGTAAGTTTTTATAAAGTTCATTCAAAAAAAATTTTATTCATTCTTCGACAGCGCAAAACACGCTGCGCCAATTGCGCCAGCCATATCACCAAATTGCGCTTTTAAAATATTACATCTGTTGCCGCCGGGTCGCCATTCATACTGAAATAAAAAATCTTCCAGTGGCTCAAACAAATCATTGCCTGCTTCTGTAATTCCGCCACCAAGAATAATACATTCCGGTGAAAGTATGTTAATCACAGATGCCATTCCTATCGCCAGTTTTTTTACAGAAGTTAACCAAATAAATTTTGCATCATCATCCCCATTTTTATATGCCTGCAACAATGCATGCGTATCATTAAATTTTCCTTCTGATCTTTTTTGAATGGTACAATTTCCAATCGCATCTTCCAATGCACCCGGCATGCCTGTAATATCAGGATCACCTTGATGATCAATTACGATATGACCAATATGCCCCGCTTTCTGAAAATTTCCCTGGTAAGGCTTTCCATCAATCAATATTGCGCCACCAACACCGGTTCCTAAAGTAAGCAACACAACATTTTTTTTATCTTTTGCAACGCCCAGTTTTGCTTCAGCCATTAATGCAGCAACGGCATCATTAATTATCCATGTTTTATAATTTAGAAATGATGACCACTCAAAATTTTCTAATCCCTGCAAACGACCGGGCATGTATGCAATCACAGCGTTTTTTTCATTTGGAATTCCCGGCGCAGAAATACCAATTATAAAATCAGTTGAATTTATTTTTTGCTTCAGTTCATTCACAGCGTTTTGAATTGCCTCTTTCCATGTTGTATCATCAGCATGATCAATCGGAAAATATAATTGATGTAAAACATTTCCATTTTCATCTAATGCAACTGCCTTCGTTCTTGTGCCGCCTAAATCAATTCCTATGGCTATTTTATTACTCATTATATTCTTTGTGAGAAGTGAGATGTGAGATTTACTTCTCACCTCTAACATCTTACTTCTTACGTTTTAATATTGTCCTTCGGAAATAGACCATCCCCCATCAACAGCAAATACTTGTCCTGTTATAAATTTTGAGTGATCAGATAATAAAAAAATCGCAGCACCATCTGCATCTTCAGGCACACCAATTCTTCCGTTATCCAATGGTTGTTTTGTTTTAATGAATTGCATTATCGCATCATCATTTGTTGCCCGTTGGGACATTGGTGTTTCAATTAATGATGGCGCAATTACATTTATACGAATATTATATTGTGCATAATAAGCTGCTGTTGCTTTTGAAAAACCAATCACTGCAGATTTTGCCGCAGCATAAGCATGTGTTGAAAAATATTTTGGAGAAGGAGAGAAGCCAAGCACAGAACTCATGTTTAAAATAACACCGCTTTGTTTTTTCTCCATAAAATATTTAACGGCTGCACGATTAGAAAACATTAATGATGTGAGATTAAGCTGTAAAGTTTTTTCCCAACCTTCAGTTGTTAATTCATGCAAAGCTCCATCACCAAATTTTCTGCCACTTCCACCCGCAACATGATATAATCCATCGAAGCCGCCGAACTTTTCTGCACAAAATTGAATCGCTTTTTCAGCAGTCGTTTCATTTGTTGCATCGCCTTCAATCGCAAAACCATTGTCGCCGAATTTTTTATTTGCTTCATTAATATGTTCAGCATTTCTTCCAACAGCAATCACTTTTGCGCCTTCTTCAATACAAGCCAGTGCAGCAGATAAACCCATGCCCGCAGTTCCTCCGATAATTATAAGTTTTTTATTTACAAGCCAGTCCTTCATTAATTTAAAAAGGGTGAAATTAAATATTCTGCCTTATAAATTTGGTTCAATCACACTTAACAAATCATACAAAATATTTTCAGGCAGAATACGGTATTCTTTAAACGAATCAAAATTTGTTATTAAACCATGTTATCAACATAATATTCACGGGACTAAATTCTTGTTGGTAAAGCAATAATTTCATAAGATGAAACTGTATGAATTCAACTTATTAAATACAGAGGAAAAAGTTGAAACAATTAAATCAAAGGCTGCTTATATCGGAGAACGTAAGGAAGAAAAATACACTTTCAAGCTTTACCAGATTGATAATTTCTATGTTGAGGAAAAATGGCATACAGCATTTAATGAAAGAAGAAAAATATTATCCTTCATGTCGATAAACGGGCTTCAGCCTTATTTAGAGGTAATTGATATAACTTCTTTGCTGGTCTCTGCAAATAACAGCGACAAGTAACTCCTTTCGAAATTTTGTTCATAACAATTATAATTCAGGCATTGTTACATTTGCTTGAATAAAATGATTCTTATGAATACTTATTCTTATGCCGAAACATTTTTAAAAGAATTAAATTCAGAAATACCTTCTACACGCAAATGTCTTGAGCGCATTCCTGAAAATTTATTCGATTATAAACCGCATGAAAAATCAATGACACTTGGTTATCTTGCTTTACTCGTGGCGGAAATACCAAAATGGATAAGCGTTTCCGTTGAAGAAAATGAAATTGATTTTGCAACGTTTAAACATTTTCAGCCGGCAAACACACAAGAACTCGTAAATCATTTTGATGAAAATATAAAGGGGACACAAAAGGCATTGCAAAATGCAACGCAGGAAACGCTTTCGAAAGATTTTGTTTTAAAAGCGAATGGCAAAGTATTATTCAGCCAGCCAATTATAGAAAGTATTCCTTCCACACTAAATCATTGGGTGCATCATCGCGGGCAGTTAACAGTTTATATGCGATTAAACAATATTGCTGTGCCGTCTATTTATGGGCCTTCTGCTGATGATAACCAATTTCGTTCATAAAAAATTATACTTAAATAATAGCTGAATATTTATTCACTAAAAATAAATTATGAAAACATTTTACCAAATCGTATTGCTTATTTTTTTATCGAATGTGTTTTCCTGTTCAAATGCGCAAACCATAAAAACATCGGGTGCTCAGCTTGCTTCGGTAGATTATAAGCGCCTTGCAAATATTGATACACTTATTAATGGTTATGTAAGCCGCGACTGGGTAAAAGGCGTTGTAACTATTGTTGTAAAAGACGGGCAGGTTGTTCAAAACAAAGCGTATGGTTACAGTGATGCTGAAACAAAAAAACTGATGCAGCCGAACAGCATTTTCCGCATTGCATCACAAACAAAAGCAATTGTAAGTACAGGCATTTTAATTTTATATGATGAAGGAAAACTTTCTTTATACGATCCCGTTTCAAAATACATTCCTGAGTTTGCGCATGAAACAGTGCTCGATAGTTTTCACATGAGTGATACTACTTATACAACTGTTCCTGCAAAACGAGATATCACTATAAAAGATTTATTAACGCATACTTCGGGTATTGATTATCCTGAAATTGGAACCGATAAAATGAAAGCGATATATGCAAAAGCAGGCTTGCGTGCAGGCATGGGTGTTATAAATGATAATTTGATTGATGACATGAAGAAGTTGGGGAAATTACCATTAGCTTTTCAGCCGGGCGAGCAATGGCGTTATGGATTAAGCATTGATGTGTTAGGTGCCGTGATTGAAGTAATAAGCGGCGAAAGTCTTGAAGAATTTCTGCATAAAAATATCTTTGAACCATTAGGTATGAAAGACACATGGTTCAATTTACCGCAAAACGAATATGATCGTCTTACTACTGTTTATACCGAAGATTCATTGCATCATATAATTCCATGGAGCAAAACTCATCTGAACATCGATCCTGATTATCCAAAAATTACCCATCAATATTTTTCTGGCGGTGCGGGTTTATCTTCAACTGCTTTTGATTATGCAGTTTTTTTGCAGATGATAATGAATGGCGGAACATACAATGGCAAAACCATTCTTTCAAAACGTACAACTGAAATGATGTTGCATCCGCAACTTGATTTTCTTTTCAATGGTAAAAATAATTTTGGATTGGGCTTTGAAATCGTTACCGATAAAGGCAGTGCAGATGGCAGTCGTAATGCCGGCACTTTCGATTGGGGCGGATATTTCGGCACAACCTATTGGGCAGATCCGAAAGAACATTTGATTTGTTTGATTATGACGCAGCAAACACCTAATTCGCATTATCAATTATCTTCTCAGTTTGAACAATTGGTGTATGCGAGCTTAAAATAATTGCATGGGAAAAACAAGGCTTGAAGCATTTAGCGATGGCGTAATTGCTATCATCATTACTATTATGGTGCTTGAATTAAAAGTGCCTGAAGGAGCAGATTGGAATGCATTAAAATCTGAAAGCCACATGCTTTTAAATTATGCAATAAGCTTTGCATTAATCGGCATTTATTGGAATAATCATCATCATTTACTGCACACGGTTAAACATGTAAGCTCAGGAATTATGTGGGCAAATCTTAATCTTCTATTCTGGCTTTCGCTAATACCTTTTGATACGGCATGGATGGGTGAAAATCATAAGCAACCTCTTCCTGTTGCGTTTTATGCACTGCTGCTTGCTGTGTGCGGATTATCATATACCATCTTGCAAAAAATAATTGCAGCTTGCCATAAAGACCAGCCAGAGTTAAAAGAAGTAATGAGACGACAAAAACAAAAAGGAATTTTATCAGTAGCTTTTTATATTGCTGCAATACCATTAGCCTATTTAAATACATCTATTTCAATTTTACTGTTTGTTGCGGTTGCAGTAACATGGTTTATTCCTGATAAAAAAATTGAAAGCTTACAAGATGAATAATGTGCTAATTAAAAAGTGGCTAATTTTTTTGTAGGTCACTAATGTCTGAGTAGGTATCATTGCCGCCAAAGTCTGCGCAGAAATGTTTTTCTTTTAAATTATTCCATGCACTGTCTGTTTGTGGTAATTTAATTTGATAAGTTCCTTTTTTAAAATGAAGATTGCCTGCAAAAAGATTACGATAAAATTTATCTGCTCCGCCAGACATAGATGATGGAAATTGAATAATCATTTTTCCTTTGGTTGATATATTCATTATATCCAGTTCATGCATATCATCCAAACCATGATAGCCACCCACATACAAACGAATGGTTGCTGAATCATCGCACATTAATGTTCTTAACATTGCCTCGGTTTTAGCAGGTCTGATGGCTGTGAATGTGTAATTTTTATTTTTTAAAGTAATGGTATTACCTGCATCATCTGTAAGCGTAAATGCATAAAAATAACCGGGCCATTGCATTGTTATAAACACAAACACTAAAAGCCAACTGGAATTTTTTATAGTCATTTTTATTTTTGATGATACTATTGGTTATACCGTACTGACGCTTTGCAAGCAACTGACCGCATTAATTTCCCGCGAGAAAAACTGCATTCGCAAATAACAATTTTCCATTCTGCCAAAACAAGCGAAACAGCGGGTCTTCATTCATAATAATTATATCACCGTTGCCATAACGTTTATCACCAATTAAAACACCATCTTTAATCTGCTGCTTTGCCTTGCTTCCTACAAAGCCCGCCACATAAGCATTTGCGG
>JAICKT010000531.1 GCA_025927795.1 Parafilimonas sp.
CATTTATTAAATTTTGTTTTTTTATTTCCGAAGCATTGCGGGAATAATTTATTGTAAGTAATTCATGCTTGTTTAAAGACAATGAACCAAAATATTTATTCAAAAGCTGTTCAATATTGGCAGGTAAATTTCCTGCAATAAACAAAGTGCATTTTCCATTAATATAGTAGTTGTCATAAAACCGGATTAAATCATCACGCTGCAGGCTATCAAAATCTGCAATTGAGTTATACTTGCCGTACGGATGTGTGAATCCATATAAATTCTCATCAATAATTCTGTTTGCAACAAAGTCACATTTCTTAAGATTTACTGCAAGACCTTGCTTTTGATTTTGCTTATAAATTGCAAGCTCTTCTTCGGGATAAACAGAATCAACCAATAATTCTTCTACCACGGGTAACAGTTCAGGCAAATGCTTACTTAAGCTATGCAATGTAAGAGAGGCAGTTTCGTGATGAGAATGCCGGTTTAGATAAGCGCCATAAAACTCAAAATGTTCATTAATAGCAAAGGCATTTTTATTACGCGTTCCGTTTTTTAATAAATAATTTGAAGCCGCAGCAACAATATTTTTTTCTTCATAACAATTGCCTGCAAAAAATAACCATTCAATTAAAAGTACTTCCTGCTCCGGCGCATTAACAGCATAAACGGGTATGCCATTGTCCAGCGTAAAAAATGTATATGGCTTTAAATGAAGATTAAAATCAACGGCATCAATTATTGGCGGCTGCGTTTTTCTGTTTAGCATAAATTGCGTGCAAAAGTAAAGGAATGTGGTTAATGTGCTAATTAGCGAATTAGGTAATTTGCCAATAATATGGAACCTGGTATAAGAGAATTTTTTAAAAGAATAGTTACAACCGTTTCGCTTTTGATTTTGTGGATGATGATAAATGTAACTATAGGTATAAAATATAATTCGGCTTTTTTTGATACAAGTATTCGATGGTACAATATTGTTTTTTATATATGGCTGGTTGCAAGCTTTGTTGCCTTAATCTGGCTTTGTTTTAAAATCTGGCAAAAACCAATTGAAAATTTACATGATTAACTGTAACGAATTTTATTTGTAACCGTTTAAAATACTTTGCTGTGCCTAAGCAATCATTCATTCATTTTCTTATTTTTAATTCTTATTAAACGTTATGCAACAACTAAAAAATTATTCGCGCATTATTGTTATAAGCGGAACATTAATAATATGGTTTATAAAGTTTCTAATACGTCCTTTTGATTTATATGCAGATTGGCTTACTCCCGTTGTGGGGTTTGCACCTAATTTAATAGGAACATTTTTATTGCCCTTTGGAGCATATTGGTTGTTTAGAAAATATTTCTTGTTACGTAATAATTATGATTTAAAAATAACTTGCGCTTTTGGTTTGTTGCTTGTTATTATTAATGAATATCTGCAGTTAATTCCTGTATTCGGCCGAACGTTTGATTACCTTGATATTTTTGCATCTTTCATCGGCATATCAATCGGGTATGTAGCTTTTGCAAAAATGATGATAGTATTTACTCCTGAAACTGATGCAAATAGTTATGAAACTAACTTGTATGATCAACAACAATAACCCATTCACCATTAATTTTTCTAAATAATAAAGTGAAGTAACCGCCAATATCTTTTTGTTGCGTTCTTTTTAAATGCCATCCGCCAATCACAAAATAATACTCCGGAGAAATTTGTTTTAGTTTGATGAGATTAAAAGAAAGCTTACCCATTGTTGCAGTATCAGGATAAGCGCGTTTATAATGCTCAAGCGTAGATTGCCAACCATAGGTTGGCGGCGAACTCACAAACATTAAGGAATCACTTTTCCAATATGTTTGCATGAAGCCATCAATGTCTCCTTTATTCCACGCTTCAATTTGTTTGTTCATTACATCTTTGATTGCACTTGAATCATCTTGTGCGAATAAATAGTTTACGCAAATCATCAAACAGAGAATGATTAATATTCTTTTCATAGAATAAATATTGAGAATGATGAGAAGAAATAAATTCTTATCCTACGACACCAGCAAACTGTTTTAAAAAGCGCACGTCATTTTGAGAATAAAGGCGCAAATCATTTACGCGATATTTCAACTGGCAAATTCTTTCAATGCCCATTCCAAATGCAAAGCCGGTGTAAATTTCCGGGTCAATATCAAAATTCTTCAACACATTTGGATGTACCATTCCGCTTCCTAAAATTTCTACCCAGCCTGTATGTTTACAAACATTGCAACCACTGCCTCCACAAATCAAACAACTGATATCCATTTCAGCACTTGGTTCAGTAAATGGAAAATAAGATGGACGAAACCGAATCTTTACATCTTTACCAAACATTTCCTGTACGAAGAAATACAAGGTCTGTTTTAAATCTGCGAAGCTTACATTTTCATCAACATACAAACCTTCTACCTGGTGAAAAAAACAATGCGCTCTTGCGCTGATGGTTTCATTGCGATAAACACGACCGGGGCAAATAGTTCTGATGGGCGGTTTTTGTTTTTCCATCACGCGTGCCTGCACACTGCTCGTATGTGTGCGTAATAACCAGTCAGGATTTTGATGCACATAAAACGTATCCTGCATATCACGCGCCGGATGATTTTCGGGCATGTTCATCGAAGTAAAATTGTGCCAGTCATCTTCAATTTC
>JAICKT010000569.1 GCA_025927795.1 Parafilimonas sp.
ATCGCCAACCCGGTAAAGAGTTTAAGAACGGAATAAAAATTAGCTAGCAGCTAATGGCTGATAGCTATTAGCCTAAACAAAAAAACATGTTTAAAAATTATTTTAAAACCGCATGGCGCAGCTTATGGAAGAATAAGTTTTATACGACCATTAATATCCTTGGTTTATTCATCGGGTTAACAACTGCAATATTGTTGTTGTTATGGATACAGGATGAAAAAAGCTTCGATAAATTCAATAAAGATTATGATAGGATATATAACCTGAGTGCGCATTTCGATATAAGCGGGAAAGAGCAGGTGTGGAGCGGTGTTCCTGGTACTTTGTATAAATCTGCGAGGTCAATGGCGCAGATACAAAACATTACAAGGGTAAGTAACGACTGGATAACATTGCACCAGGTGAATGATAAAAAATTGATTTCCGGTTTGCATGTAGCTTATGTTGACAGCACCTTCTTTTCAATCTTTGATTTCAATACTATACAAGGCAGGGCAGCGAATTTGTTTACATCAACTAACAATATTTTGCTCACAGACGAAACAGCAAAAAAGATATTTGGAACAGATGATGTGGTTGGTAAAATGGTATCGTTAGATACAACCAGGTTTGTTGTTGCCGGCGTTTTAAAAAATTTTCCGCAAAATTCTTCACTCCGTTTTGATGCATTATTTCCCATGAGTTATTATGCCCGCATGTTTACTTTGAACGGCGGTAATGGCGATTGGAAAACGATTGATGAAGACCTGGGCAATTACGCTTATGATACTTATGTAAAACTGCAGCCCAACGCCAATGCCGCTTCTATAGGAAAAGCATTAACCAAAGCATATAAAGATGCCCGCAATGGAGATAGCCAAACAAAATTTATGCTACAGCCTTTGGCTGAAAAACATTTGATTTCAGCCGATGGCAATAAGTCTGGTTTGCGCATTGTGCAGGTGTTTACAATCATTACTATTCTGCTTCTTCTTATTGCAGCTATTAATTATGTAAATCTTTCTACTGCAAGATCAATGACAAGAGCGAAAGAAGTAAGTGTGCGCAAAATTATTGGCGCCAATAAGTGGCAATTGTTTAGTCAGTTTTTAATTGAAACAGTGATCATCTTTGTAATTGTTTCTATATTGGCTTTAATATTTACCACGCTGCTCATTCCGGCTTACAATAATATATCTGGTAAATCCCTTGAGTTTTCATTAAGCAATCCTTCTGTGTGGGCGCTTATAAGCGTTGCAGTTTTGGGAACATTGTTGTTAGCAGCTATTTATCCGGCCATTCATTTATCAGCATTCAATCCTATCAGTTCATTAAAGGGTAAATTAAATCAAAGTGTGGGCAGCACCATACTTCGTAAAGTGTTGGTGGTTTTTCAGTTTTCCATATCTGTTATACTCATTATTTGCACGCTGGTTATTGGCAAACAAATGCAATACATCAGTAAAATCAATTTAGGATATAATAAACAATATGTTTTTACAGTACCTCTTAATGATGGCGCTATAAATCATATTGATGCTTTTAAAGCAGAGCTGGTTAAATCACCAACCATAAGCGGAACGGCAATATCCAATGTATATAACATTGCAGACTATGGAAATTCAACAGGTGATATTGACTGGCCTGGTAAATCGAAAAATGATAACATGATTGTTATCAGCGCTAACATAGATAAAGACTTTATTCCAGTAATGAATTTCAGCTTTATTGAAGGCCATAATTTTACCGGCACTCCATCAGATACATCAGGCTTTATTATCAATGAAACACTGGCAAAACAAATGGTTTTACATCCTCCGTATGTTGGCCAGCAAATGAGTTTGCATGATGATAAGGGAACTATTATTGGTGTGGTGAAGGATTTCCATTTTCAATCATTAAAAAAACAAATAGCGCCTTTTGTTTTCTGGACACGCCGATGGAAAAATATTTTGTATGTAAAAACTACTGCAGCAGGTGCACAGCAAGCTATTAAAGCAGTTGAAAAAGCTTATAATGAATATCCATCATCTACTCCTTTTTCATACACTTTTGTTGATACAAAATTTGATGAACTCTATAAAAGTGATAACCGTACAAAACTATTGTTTAACGTGTTTGCAGGTATTGCCATTTTTATATCGTGCCTTGGATTATTAGCACTGGCAACATATTCGGCTCAATTACGCAT
>JAICKT010000316.1 GCA_025927795.1 Parafilimonas sp.
CCTTTAATTATTTGCGTGCCTAATGTTTTTGAAAAATCCGCATCAGAAGCCATACGCACAAAATCAGTTTTCTTATCATCTTCTGTACTGCCCGGCCATTTCCAACCCCATCCATCGCTATAACGTTGTGTAATCGGGCTCATTGATTTTGTAACCGCAACAGCGGCGCCGCTGTTTATCAATTCGTTTCTTATTAGATCATAATGTTTGTCAACATCGCCCTGAAGAGGAGTATAAACAAGTTTATCACGCACATAACCTGCATCTCTTTCTTGCGCATAATTAATTTGTCTTTCAACTATAATAGTGCAAATAATTAAAGCAATAGCAAAAGTGAATTGCAACACTACTAAAACTTTTCTTGGAGTAACCAGCGCATTACTTGCTTTGAAAGTTCCTTTTAAAACTTTTACAGGTTTGTATGATGATAAATAAAACGCGGGATAACTGCCGGCAAGAACGCCGGTAAAAATGATAAATGCTAACGCAAACAACCAATAATAAAAATTATCAAAGTCAATAAAAAGTTTTTTATCAACAAGATCATTAAAAGCAGGCAAACTAATTTCAACAATAACTAATGCCAATATAAATGCAAGAAAGGCAAGCAAAATACTTTCGCCAATAAATTGCATTATCAGCAATCTTTTTTGTGCACCAACTACTTTGCGAATGCCCACTTCTTTTGCACGTTTTTCACTTCGTGCCGTGCTTAGATTCATGAAGTTGATACACGCAATTAATAAGATGAACGCTGCAATAATTGCAAACAGTTTTACTGTTTCAATTCTGCCGCCAACGTATTGCCCATTTTCCGATTTAGAGTATAGCCATTGGTCGGCAAGTTTTTGCGTGAATACCTGGGTTGTAGATTGATCTCCCGAACCTTTTGTATGATTAATGGTGATGTTTTTAATTTTTGCATCGAATGCTTTTTGTGAAACATTATTTTTTAGCAACACATACGTTTGCACAGAATTGTTGCCCCACGAACTGTCATCATAATTTATTTTATGCATGTAACTCCATGGCAATAAATATTCGAAATCGAATTTTGTATTGTTGGGTAACTCTTTTAAAACGCCGCTAACAGTAAAATTATCTGAGCTGTCGAGCCTAATAATTTTACCCATTGCATTTTCATTACCAAATAATTTTTTAGCAAGCTCTTGTGTAATAACAATTTTATTAATGCTGTTTAATGCAGTAGAAGTATTCCCGTTTACCAATGGAAAACTGAACATGTTTAAGAAACCGGTATCAGTAAAAAAACCTTGAGCATTTAAATGCTTATCGCCAACAGATAAAAGAAAAGTTCCGTTGTTTGTTCTTACTGCATCTTCCACATCAGGATATTCCTGTTTTACAGTTGGGCCAAGAATTTTCGGCGTCCAACTCCATGCCCAAACATCACCATTAAATTTATCGCGATTATTTAAAGTATAAATACGGTCAATTTTTTTATGAAAGCGATCGTGGCTTACTTCATTTTGAATCCATAATAAAATAAGCATGGCACTTGCCATCCCTACTGCAAGACCAGCAATGTTTATGAATGAAAATGCCTTATTCTTCCAAAGATTGCGAAACGCTATTTTAAAATAATTCTTAAGCATAAATATAAAACCCTCTTAAGTTTTGTTTAAGAGGGGTTCTGAGAATTAAATTTTAAACTGTTTACTATTTTAACCTTTGTAATTCTCTATTAAATTGAAGGTTTTATATCAAAATATTTTCAGTAACAGTTTGACCGTCTAACATACGAATAATGCGATGGCTGTAACGTGCATCATGCTCACTGTGCGTAACCATTATGATGGTTGTACCTTGTTCATTTAATTCAGTAAGCAATTGCATTACTTCATTACCATTACTGCTATCAAGATTACCGGTAGGCTCATCTGCTAATATTAATTTTGGATGATTTACTACAGCTCTTGCTACGGCAACACGCTGTTGCTGACCACCGGAAAGTTGTTGCGGATAGTGATTACGACGATGCATAATCTGCACTTTGTCTAAAACTTCTTCAACACGTTTTTTTCTTTCTGCAGATTTTACACCTGTATAAATTAACGGCAATTCCACATTTTCAAAAACGGTTAATTCATCAATCAAATTAAAACTTTGAAACACGAAGCCGATATTATTTTTACGCAGGTCTGCGCGTTTGCGTTCATTAAAATGAGCAACCTCAACTCCGTTAAAAATAAAGCTGCCATCATCAGGATCATCAAGCATTCCCAAAATGTTAAGCAGTGTTGATTTGCCGCAACCGGAAGGTCCCATCACGGCAACAAATTCTCCGGTTTTTACTTCAAATGTTAATTTGTTGAGCGCAACAGTTTCTACTTCTTCTGTGCGGTAAACTTTCTCGAGTTCTGATATTTTAATCATGATGATTTGTTTATACGTTTGATTGGTTATTTTGTTACTATTTTTTTAAAACAAGTTCCTGCATATCGCCGTAGTTCTCATAACTTGAAGTGACTACCTTATCGCCCGGTTGCAAACCCTGCAATACTTCATAATAATCTGTGTTTTGATTGCCAAGCTGTATATCTACTTTGTATGCTTTACTTCCATCAGCACTTACTTTAAATATCCAGTTGCCACCTGTTTGCTGATAGAATCCTCCTTTAGGCAATAATACAGATGTTCTTTCATCACTTAGTGCTAATAATATCTGTAAAGTTTGTCCTCTGCGAATTCCCTTAGGCACTTTTCCAATAAATAACATATCAACCTGGAAACGACCATTGGTTATCTGTGAGTAAACTTTTTTAATTTCAAGAACATAATCGCTGTCAGCAAAAGTGAAAGTACCACGCAAGCCTGTATAGATTCTTGAAAGATAATGTTCATCAATATCAACCCGTACTTTAAATCCTCCTATTTCATCAATTTGACCGAGACGTTCACCTTTGTTTTTGCTTTGACCTACTTCAGCATCTAAAGAAGTTAACTGACCATCAGCCGGTGCACGAACAATTAGATCACCAACTTTTTGGCGCATTACAGCTAAAGCATTTTGAGACCCTTTGTAAGATTGTTGAGACTGTAGTAATTGTTGTTTGTTTGTGCTTGAATCCTGCGACAGAATTTGCTGTGTAAGTGCTTCTTTTTGCTTATAATAATTATAATCATTTTCTGCCTTCTTATATTCCTGCAAGCCGATTGCTTTTTTTGCGTATAAATCTTTATCAAGATTATATATACGTTCTGCTTCTTTTAACTGGCTTTGCACATCTGTCATTTGGTTTAAATTCTGAACAGTGTTTTGCTGCGCTGCGTTTTTGGAAATCTGCATTTGCGTTAAAAGATTATATACATTGGTTTCCTGGTTTACAAGATCCAGTTCAAGGTCAGTATTAGACAATCGAAGAATAGGATCGCCCTTTTTCATCATCGTTCCATCATCAACATATTTTTCTTCTACACGCCCGCCTTCAATTGCATCAAGATAAATTGTTGTTTGCGGAAGTACGACTCCATTAACAGGAATATTTTCCTGGAATTTCCCTTTCGTTACTGTACTTATTGTTAAGCGATCTGTTTCTACACCTAACCTGGAAGGACCTCGTGTAGATAAATAGCTTCCTACAATTAATATTACAATTGCAGCAATGCCAGCGATTGTCAGAATCTTTTTAGTCGTCCATTTTTTCTTTTGTATTACCCTATCCACGTTATAATTATTTAACTACATTAATTTAATTGTAATAGAATTAACAGCATCAACACTTAAACTTTTTATATTTCTGTTTGAATCTTCTGAATTGTTAGAATGCTGAATGCGGTTATGCATTAACAGAATCGCACAAA
The DNA here is from genome assembly GCA_025927795.1 of Parafilimonas sp. GTDB lineage: Bacteria > Bacteroidota > Bacteroidia > Chitinophagales > Chitinophagaceae > Parafilimonas. Next base: position 3,826 of record JAICKT010000316.1, read on the forward strand.
TTAAAACTGCGTTTATTAATAAAAGCAATCTTAACATAAACCCGTTACTCTTTAATTCGGAATGCATAAAAAATCTTTGTGCCATATGCAAAGAAAGGGAAGTGCCATTTTAATTTTATATTGAAAAACAACCATTTACATTCATGTTGTGTAATCATGTTGTACGCTTGTGTAACAGAAAGTGTACGATTTTGATACAGGTAATTTTCAGCTAGTGAGAACAGTGATTAAAAACCAATATTTTAGCTTTATGGTATAGCAAATGATTTTAACCGTAGCATCACACAAAAATCAATAATTTACTATTAATTGCACACAAATGAGTTTAAAGAACACCAGCATACTTGTAATTGATGACGACCCGGATGTTTTAATTGCCGTACGTTTATTATTAAAGACAGAAGTAAAAAAAGTTGTAACAGAAAAAAATCCTGAAAACTTACCTGCTTTATTAAGAGAAACAAATTTTGATATGGTATTGTTAGATATGAATTTTAAATCTTCTATCAATACCGGTAATGAAGGTTTGTATTGGCTTAAGCGAATCAAAGATCTCAACAACACGGTTCCTGTAATTATGATTACAGCTTATGGTGATATTGATCTTGCAGTTCGTTCTTTAAAAGAAGGCGCTTCAGATTTCTTGCTAAAACCCTGGCACAATGAAAAATTACTCACCAACATTGAAGAAATTATTCAAAAAACTAAACGTGCTGAAAACGGTGCAGCAAAAAAAGATGCCGAAAATTTAGCAGGCACAGAATTGCTTGCTGAAAGTGAGGCGATGAAAAATATTTTTTTCAAAGTTGAAAAAATTGCACCTACTGATGCAAACATTTTAATATTAGGTGAGAACGGAACGGGAAAAGATTTAATCGCAAAAATCATTCATCAAAAATCATTAAGAGCAAAACAACCTTTTATAAAAGTTGATGTGGGTGCACTTACGGAAACGCTTTTTGAAAGTGAATTGTTCGGGCATAAAAAAGGCGCGTTTACAGATGCAAGAGAAGACCGTGTGGGAAGAATTGAAGCAGCCAACGGAGGTACTTTATTTCTTGATGAAATTGGCAATATAAGTTTGCAACAACAGGCAAAACTTTTAAGTGTTTTACAAAACAGGCAGGTAATTCGTTTAGGTACAAATCAACCTATTCCTGTTGATATAAGATTGATATGTGCAACAAATGTTCCGTTGCAGGAACTTGCCAACGAAAACCGTTTTAGAAAAGATCTTATTTATCGCATAAATACAGTTGAAATTATGTTGCCGCCATTACGCTCAAGAAAAGACGATGTGATTTTGCTTGCAAAATATTTTGCGAAGCAGTATACGGCAAAGTACAGGAAGCCCGCAATTGAATTGGATAAATCTGCTTTGGAAAAATTAATGAAGTATCCGTTTCCCGGTAACGTACGCGAGTTGCAATACACCATGGAACGTGCTATTATAATGAGTGATAACGACGTACTTTCGGAAAAAGATTTGCTGTTCTCTCCTATTGAATCAACTGCCGGTAATGCAAGTGAGCAGGATGATTTTAAACTAAGCACTA
>JAICKT010000343.1 GCA_025927795.1 Parafilimonas sp.
ACACATTTATTTTTGATGCGCTTGTAAATAAAAAAATCGATACAGAAGATTTTGAATTTGATGTGTTACTGGAAGACGTGCAAACGTTGAACCAGCTTGCATTACAGAATAAGATTGATATTTCTAAAATCAGCTATGGTGTATTGCCATTAATAACTGATAATTATTTTTTGCTTAACAGCGGCGGTGCTTTAGGGAAAGGCGTTGGTCCTTTATTAATTGCAAAATCAAAATTGCAGATTGAAGATTTAGCAAATAAAAAAATTGCTATTCCCGGTAAAAACACAACGGCGCACATGCTTTTTTCTCTTGCATTTCCCAATGCAAAAAATAAAGTGTTTAAAATATTTAATGAGATAGAAGATGCAGTTTTAAACGGTGAAGTGGATGCTGGTGTTATTATTCATGAAAACAGGTTTACTTACCAGGATAAAGGATTAATTAAACTAATTGACTTAGGTGATTACTGGGAAACGCAAACACAATCGCCAATTCCGTTAGGTGGAATTGTTGCCAAAAAAAGTTTAAATAAATCAACCATAAAAAAAATAGATGCTTTAATTAGAAAAAGCGTTGAATACTCTTTTAAAAATAATTATGAAGAATTAAGTGATTACGTAAAACAGCATGCACAGGAAATGAGTGAAGAAGTAATGCGCAAGCATATTGATTTATACGTAAATAATTTCTCAGTTGATTTAGGTGAAGCCGGTAAAAATGCTGTTTTAAAATTGATGGAAGTTTACAGTAAAGAGTTTGCGGTTGCCAAAAATCTTCAGGCAGAAAATTTCTTTATTTAACCATCCGCACTCAAACCCTGTTTAAATAAAGTTCTAATTTTAATACCAATTTCAGAATTTTATTCTGAATGGTACTATATTTGCCGAATAATTATCTAAAATGATAGAATTAGATAACATAGACATTCAGATACTTGGCTTGATGCAGGACAATGCACGCATATCAAATGCAGACATCGCAAGAGAATTAAGCATGGCTCCATCTGCGGTTTTGGAGCGGGTAAAAAAGCTGGAGCAAAAAAAAGTGATTACAGGATATTATACAAAAATTAATCCTGCAGCGCTTGGAAAAAAATTACTCGCTTTTATTTTAATTAAATCATCCGAAGGTTTTACATGCAACAGTAAAACCACACAGGCATTGGCAAAAATTCCCGAAGTGCAGGAAGTGCATCACATTGCAGGCGAAGATTGTTTTTTGATAAAAGTACGCACCGAAGATTCTGCTTCTCTTATGAATTTCATGCGCACTTCACTTCAAAAAATCCCCAACATTGCATCAACAAAAACAACCATCGTTCTTGAAACGGTGAAAGAGCAACAACAATTAGTTATTCCAAAAAAATAATTATGGCTACGAAGAAAAACACATCAGCAGCAATGGTAATAATTGCATTTGCAATAGTTTACCTGGTTTGGGGTTCCACTTATTTTTTTATTCAGCAGGCTATTCAGCATATACCTGCATTGCTCATGGGCTTTTTCCGCTTTACCACAGCAGGACTTTTATTGCTGGTATGGTGTGCGATAAAAGGTGAAAATATTTGGCAATGGAATCAAATTAAACATGCTGCCATAGGCGGAATATTAATGTTGTTTGTTGGCAACGGCGCCGTTATATGGGCAGAACAAACATTGCCCAGTTCATTAGTAGCTGTGCTTGTTTCTGCTGCGCCGCTTTGGTTTGTTTTGCTCGACAAACAAAAATGGAACGTAAATTTTAAAAGCCGCGAAACAGTTATTGGAATCATTATCGGTTTCATAGGAATAGTAATGCTGTTCAGTGAAAGCATTGGTACAGCATTGTCTGCAAACACAGGTTTGTTTCAAATTATTTCATTAATACTGCTTATAATTGGTTCAATTAGTTGGTCTGGTGGTTCGTTGTATGCAAAATATAAATCAACCGGCTCAACTACTGTAAATACTGCGTGGCAAATGTTTGCAGCCGGCATTGTTTTTTTACCGGGCAGTTTTTTAACGCATGAATTAAATGACTTTCACTGGCAAGCTGTTACTGCCGGTTCATGGATGTCTTTAGCTTATTTAATATTGTTCGGTTCACTTGCAGCTTACAGCGCTTATGTATGGTTGCTGCAGGTTCGTCCCGCCACACAAGTAAGCACCTATGCGTATGTAAATCCTGTTGTAGCTGTATTGCTGGGTGTATTTTTTGCAGGCGAAAAATTAAATGTATTACAACTTGCAGGGCTTGCAATTATATTATTAAGTGTGTTGTTGATAAACATTTCAAAATATCGCAAACAACAAAAAGCGCAAACAAATACATCGGCGAAAAAGATGGCAGCATAATATTGCATTAAATTGGATTGAGAAAAGCCGAAATAAACACTCAACATTTAATGTTCAATAATCAATATTCAGTCTTGATTATCCATAACCGGATTTTTAATTGATTTATTGATTGTTGAATATTGTTTGTTGAACATTTAAACAATTTAATCTTTTTAAAATTTAAAAACGAACATGTTACTAATAGAAGTTTCAGCTGTAAACCTTTATCCCTTTTCGCTGAATATATGCATGCCATAAAATCATAGATGCAACAGTTCTATAAGGTCGCCAGCTTTCTGCAATCGCCAGCATTTCTTCTTTCGTTGTTTTTGGAAGCAATTGCTTTACATGTTTCAAACTATTTATTAAAGCAATATCACCAAGAGGAAATAAATCGCTGCGTTGCAAAGCATGCATTAAGTATACATCAACCGTCCAATCACCAATACCTTTAATTTTTTTAAGCTCACTTCTTATTTCTTCATCCGTAAGCAATGCAAGTTTTTTTAAGTTTAATTTTTTTGTGATGATAGCAGTTGCTAATGCACGTGCATATATAATTTTTTGCCGGCTGAAATAGCAAGCTTTTAATTCTGCATCTGTAAGTGCAAGAATTTTTTTTGGGGTTACAAAACCAACTTTTTCTTTCAGTTTTTTGAAAGCAGAATATGCAGAAGCAAGTGAAACCTGTTGCTCAAGAATGGTAAGAATAAGTGATTGAAAAATTGCCGGTCTTGTCCACATTGGAGGCAAACCATATTCATCAATAATCGCTTTCAGCGTTTCATCTTTTTCTGAAAGCAACTCACAAATACTATGAAAATTTTCTTTGGAAAAAACAGTGTGCATCCAGCAAAAAAACAACTATTATAAAATCAAAATTACTTTAGTGCATAAGTAATTCCCATTCCGTAATAGTGATAAGAAACTTCAGGCATAAAACTGAATTTTTTGCCGGCAAGTTTGTATAATTCATTCACACCTTTTATGCTTAAATAACCAACTGCTGCGCCAGCCATCACATCAGAAAGCCAATGCGCATTATTGTAAACTCTTGAGATGCCAACTAATGATGCAGCAGAATAGGCAACAATCGAAACCCATTTTTTATCACCATAAACAATGGAGAAAACAGTTGCAGTTGCAAACGCATTTGATGTATGCGCAGATACCATTGAAGTATTAGACTTGCAGTAATTATTACATTGGAGCTTCCCAAACCAAGCGTGCCATACGTTTTTAAAACAGATGCCACCGTTTTGTTTTGCCATTCATCACAGTTAACCAAAAAAATAAGTAAGTTGGTTGCAGCAGGATGACGGAAACTTACATGAAAAATTGTTCCGAAGTAATTTTTCCATCTTTCACTTTGTAAACGCAAAGTTCTGTCATATCCATGTCCTGACCACCTTTCATGGTAACATGCATTTGTATCGTTATTGCAAAACAATTCCCGGCAACTAATGGCTGCGAAACTTTAGCGTTATCGAATTTTTCTACCATGGCATTCCATTTTTCGCCTTTCTTTTTAATTGCCTCTTTTCCTTTTGTTTCTTTCTCAAATTCCGGTGTACCGTGTGGTTCAATACTTACAGCATCATCGGCAAATAATTCTTTTTGTGCGGTTTCAAAATCACCTTTTTGACAAAGCTCAGCAAGGCGGTTAGCAATTTCTTGTGTTGTCATAAAAAAAGTTTTTCAAATGTATTTAAGTTTTATGTTCTAAGTTTTTAAGTTCTTATAATTTATATTAGCTATAGAAAACTAATTGAAGCTTACTATAAACTCAGCCAGTAATTAAATTTAATCACCAGTGCTCTTGATTTTACACCAAGATTTTCGGGATAATAATTATCAGTATAAACAATAAATAAATCTGATGCAGGTTTGTAACGCCATTGAAAACGTGCATTAATATTTATATTATTTTGTTGTTGATTGTACTGGATAAATGTTGTGAAGAAAAGCGTGTTGGTAAACGTAACATCAATGCGCGGACCAATTAACCAAAAATGCGTGTTACCCCATGGGTGTGGCAAAATAAGATTGCTGTATGTTGTATTAAAACTGATGTTGACATACGGCTGAAATCTGAAACCAATATTTGATGCTGCGGTGAATAAATGACCATTTGCATAGTAAGTTCCATAACGCAAACTTGCTGTGTAAGTAAGAACATGTTGCGGTTGCGCAATATAATCGAAGCCGATAAGATTGTATTTATGAATACTGCCAATTGCAAGAGAATCTTTGCCTGTGTTTGTTGGGTCGAAAGGTTGCAGCAAACGCACATAATCGTTCTCACCCAAAATAGTTAGTGTTGCCTTTGTGCGAAATGTAAACAACCAATCGGCTATAGTTTGATGGTCTGTATTATGCATTTTTGTATCAAAAAAATAATTGGCATTCAACTGCGGACCATGCGATAAAATAATTCCGCTCTTCGGAAAAAAATATCTTGAAATCTGCGGGCTTAATTTTACATAACCTTTGCGTGGTACATATCCTACTTCTGCTGCATAATTTTTTCCCACATATTCATATTGCGCATTTACTAACCATTTCCGGCT
>JAICKT010000477.1 GCA_025927795.1 Parafilimonas sp.
ATGTGTGCATTAAAAGAAATGCTGAATCAACTTTCAAATGTATTGCTGCCTAAAGCGAGAGTTGCCATCATCACTTTTCATTCAATAGAAGATAGAATAGTAAAGAATTTTTTTAAGCAGGCGAATAATGAAGAAGATGAAAATCCTTTCAGCACAAAAAAGAAAGAAGAAATTTTTAAGATAATAACGAAAAAGCCAATTGTGCCATCATCAGAAGAAATAAAAAATAATTCAAGAGCACGTAGCGCAAAATTGAGAGTAGTGGAAAAAGTTTAATTGAAAGTTGTTTGAATTAATGAAAATGTTAGCACGTCATTTCGACGATAGGAGAAATCTCTGTAAGTCTGAAACTGTTCAATTCATAAGATGTCTCGTTCCTCGACATGACGTTCATAGCTGATTACGGTAAATAAAGACAAAAAATAATTAGGGGCAATAACGGTCAGGCGGTGTAAAACAGCCTGACCGATTTCTAAAACAAGATTTATGAACTTATTTAAAAAGTCAAAAATATCTGAGCAGGCAAAAACAAAATTTCCTGCAGGAAATAGCCATATTAATTACACATGGCTGGTAAAGCATTTTGGCTTTTTCATGTTTCTCGCATTGCTCGCGGTAATATATATCGCCAATGGACATTGGGCTGATAAAACAATTCGCGATATAAACATTACACAAAAACAGGTGAAGGACATGGAATATGAATATAAAAATCTGAAGAGTCTTGAAATGTATCGCAGCCGTGAATCGCAGGTTACACAAGCTGCAGCATCATTGGGTTTAAAACCTGCAACAACGCCACCTGTAAAATTGGTGGTTGATAAAAAATAAAATTGAAAAACCAGCATATGATTTAGGTGTACACTAATTGAGTTTATGGAGATTAAGAAAGACATATTATGGCGCGTTTACTTATGCTTTATTGCAATGGCAATAATATGTGCTTTCATTATTGGAAAGGCATTTATTATTCAGCAATCGCAGGGTGCGTACTGGCGCAACATGAGCGACAGTATGCATACCCGCATTGAAGAAGTAGAAGCAGAACGCGGAACAATTTATAGTGAAGACGGACAAATGCTCAGCACCAGTATTCCGCAGTTTGATATGTATGTTGATTTTAAAGCAGATGGTTTGCTGGAAAATAATGGTAAAGTTTTTAAAGATAATGTTGATTCATTAAGTATATGTTTATCGAATTTATTTAAAGATAGAACCGCTGCACAATATGAATCAATTTTAAAACAAGGTTATAAAAGCAAGAGCCGCTATTTCGCTTTAAAGAAAAAAGTTTCATTCGACCAATATCAACAATTAAAAACTTTTCCGCTTGTTCGTTTAGGAAAAAATAAAAGCGGTTTTATTGCTGATGTACAAAACATCCGTTTAAATCCTTATCAGTTATTAGCATTCAGAACAATTGGTTTGGAAAGACAAAACGCGCAAAAAGTTGGTCTCGAACAAACCTATGATACTTTGCTGAAAGGCACTACAGGCAAGCGTTTGGTGAGATATGAAGGCGGCATTGCAGTTCCTGTAAATGAAGATTATGATATAGAACCGGTGAACGGAAAAGACATTGTAACTACGCTTGATAGCCGCATCCAGGAAATTACAGAGAATGCTTTAATGAAGATGATGGTGAGCAATGAAGCTGCGCACGGTTGTGCAATTGTGATGGAAGTAAAAACAGGAAAAGTAAAAGCAATTGCAAATCTGGGGAGGCAATCAAATGGTGCTTATTGGGAAGATTTTAATTATGCGATGACGCCAACCGAACCTGGTTCTACATTCAAGTTGGCAACATTAATTTCTTTACTTGAAGACAAAAAAGTCACACTTAGCAGCAATGTAAATCTTGAAGGCGGTACATGGCAAATAAATGGTCGCACAGTTTATGATGCAGAAAAACATGATGCAGAAGAAAGCTATACAAATGTTAAGCGTGCATTTGAATTAAGCTCGAATGTTGGAATGGCAAAGCTTGCGTATGGAGCTTATGCATCTAATCCTTCGCAATTCATTAATCATTTAAAAGCATTACATCTTGATTCCGTAACCGGTATTGATTTATACGGTGAGCGTCCTCCGTTCATCGACCATCCCGGAAGTAAATATTGGAGCGCAACAACATTGCCGTGGATGGCTTTTGGATACAATGTTTTGGTTACGCCATTGCACACATGCATGCTGTACAATGCTGTTGCCAATGATGGTGTAATGATGCGCCCTTATTTATTAGATGAAGTAAAACAAAATGGCAATATCATTTCTGAAAAACAACCTGCACCAATTGAAAAAATTTGCGATAGTGCAACACTTGCTCAAATAAAAGAATGTTTGATTGGCGTTTGTTCAGAAAAAGGCGCGACAGCTTATAAATTGTTTCAAGGCACAACTTATCCTGTTGCAGGTAAAACAGGAACGGCATTAGTTGCCGATGGAAAGAAAGGTTACGGCGCCGGCATTTATCAGGCAACATTTGTAGGATACTTTCCTGCTGATAATCCGCAATACACCTGCACTGTTGTGATAGTTAATAAACCGCATGCTGCATTAATTTATGGTGCCTCTGTTGCAGGTCCTGTGTTCAAAGAAATTGCTGACAGGCTTGTTACATTAAATTCTCCGCAACCTGATAGTGTTAGATATGCAACTGTGCAAAGAAGTGATAGTGGATATTATAGTTATGCAGGAATGCAAAGCGATATCACATCAATTCTAAACACTATTAATATTTCATATACAGATTCTGCAAAAACACAATTCACAAAACTTTCAAAGCAGCAAAGCAAGCCTGTGCTAACAAATATGCCGGTTACAAATAATGCAATGCCTTCTTTAAATGGTTTGGGTTTGAAAGATGCTTTATACATCTGCGAAAATGCAGGACTTGTTGTGAAAGTAATAGGTGTTGGTAAAGTAGCCAATCAATCAATTGCGGCAGGAGCTGCTATTGCAAAAGGTCAATTAATAAAACTTGAATTAAACTGAGTGAAGAAACTTGAAGACATATTATATAAGGTACGCATCATCTCTATTCATGGAAATAGAGACATGAATGTAAGCGCTATCACAATCGATTCGAGAAGTATCAAAAGCTCTCCACCACCAGA
>JAICKT010000302.1 GCA_025927795.1 Parafilimonas sp.
GTTTTAACGCGATCTGTTGTGTACAATGTTTCTGTTTCAGATATGACTGTAACCGGTAAACGAAAATCAATTACAGTTAGCAATACATTTAAAACGTATTTTAAAAATGTACGTTTTAACTGGTTGCCGCAACCGCTAAGTTCAGGAGGCATTTGGTTAGATGGTGATGATGGAAGAGATTTTAAAATGAATGATTGCGAAATAAATTGTCCTTATTTATTTAGTTGCCAGTTTGCAAGAAGTTTTGCTGATATCTATATTGACCATACTAAATTTAATGATGCTGGTATTCAGTTTACAGAATATAATATCAACGCAAATGTTACAAACTGCGAATTCTTTTTAACCAATCATAACCTGTCCGGAGAAATAAATAGTTCTGTTATTTTATTGGGTAACACATGTAATGCAATAAACTTTAGTAATAACATTATTCACGCAAATAATATTGGCGGCAGTTTGTTTTACAGCGGAGAAATACAGGGAACGAAAGCAGTTATTTCATCAACATTAAATATCAACAACAATACAATTATTTGCAGTAAAGTCGGAACGCTGTTTTCGGGTTCTTATTCAGGCAATGTTTATGTAACAAATAATAATATTTCAGGTTCGGTAAATTATCTTTTCAATATTCATTCATACAAACCACCAAACAGTTCTAATGCAATTCCGGTTTGCGTTTTTAAAAACAATAATTTTTCGGGTTATGTTGATGGCTTTGGCGCTGCTGCCACAAACGTTCAATACATCAATAATCGTGTAAAAAGAATAGGCGCTGCCAATGCGTCGAATGAATATAATGTTTGGGGAAATATTTTATATACACATTTTCCAAGAGATACTGCTGTTGTAAATTTTGTTTGTAAAGACAATACATTTATAAACTGGATATTGCTTCCTAAATCTTTCAGTCATTACTGGCCCATTAATGAACGAACAGACATTTCAAACAACAGGTTTACAGGCACAGCAAAAGATACAGTTGTTTCTTTGCCGGCTGTAAGACAATGAATAGAAATAATTCAGGATTATTCTCTGTTTGCTTTAGTAAGTTTCCGGAGCATTTCAGAAGAAGTATTTTCTGATGAAGCGCCATAACCTGTAACAAGAATTCCTCTCAATCCATTAGAAGATTTAATTGCGTAAACTGCTGCTTCATCACCGGGATCTGAATCGCCTTCATAACGATACACATCAACAACATCCAATTCGTTCGCACCAAACTTTCCCACATTGCATACAATAGCATTCTCTTCAAGATTAAAATCAGTTGTGAAACCTTGTTTGCGTAATTCCTCAATTGCTTTTGAAACTGTTTCGTAATGTGTTTTATGTGTCATTGTAAACGATTTGCATGAAGATAATTACTTCCATGCTTTTCTTAAAAATCTTAACCAGTTGCCATGCATAATATTTTCTACATCCTGGTTTGAATAACCACGCTGCAAAAGCATTGATGGAATCTTATTTAGGTCTTCAATTGTTTCTAAATCATGCGGACATTGTTCTTTACCGAAAGCGCCATCTAAATCGGAGCCAATACCAACATGTAAAGCGTTGCCTGCAAGCTGACAAATGTGATCAATATTATCAATTACTTTATTCAAATCACAATTCATTTCTTTAGGTGTTGATGTTCCATGTTGCCAGTTTGGTACTAACATCCATGCATCGAACGCAGCACCTATTACAGCATCCCGATCAATCAAAACCTTTATTTGTTCATCACTGTATTGACGATTATGATTTACAAATTTCCTGCACATATTATGACTTGCCCAAACATTTCCATTAAACAAGTTCATTGCATCCCAAAATGCATCATCGCATAAATGTGTTGCATCTAAAATTATATTTAAGCGCTCCATTTCTTTCAGCAATTCTTTTCCATCTTCATTTAAATTACCGGTTGAATTTGTGCCGTTCGCATAACGTCCGGGTCCATAATGTGCAGGACCGATTGCACGCAAACCATAATTATAAGCACGTTGTAAATAATCTATTGAAATAATTGAATCTGCACCTTCAAGGCTTAATATATAACCGATTGCTTTTTTACCTGAATTATTATTCATCCATTCGTCAACATGTTTATTTAATTCATCAGCATTGGTAATCATTTTTATTTCACCGCATGCTTCCATTTCTTTATACCATGCAAGCTGAGCCTGCGTTTGCGCCCATGCCTGTTGTGGTGAATGCCAGCCAGGCAAAGGGTTTCCGGGCGCAACATATCTTGCAATTTGCGTTGCCACTACCAAACCAATATCTCCTTTTCTTAATTCAGGAAACGCAACAGTACCTTTTGCTCTGTCGGGTTTATCATGCAGATTTTTTTCACTCTCACGAATTTCAAAAACAGAATTGCCTAAGTCACGATTCCATTCCATTGCGTTCATGCTTAAATCTAAATGTGCATCTATAATCATTATTTAACCTTGATTTTAACCTGATTTACTTGATTAACCTGAATATTCTTACCACAACCTTAACCCGATTTTTCTGATACCTGAACATTCTAAATATTATAAATATCAGGCACATCAGATAAATCGTGGCTCAGACAGTTATCTTTCTATCTCTCGCCATAACTTTCCATTCATCAAAAGCTTCATTATTTTGAACGATGACAGCCCGCTCATACAAAGCAACTGTAGGGCAAATATGATAAGGTACACCATATAACACATCACCAATTTTATATGCTGATGAATCGTCAACTTTCAATACCAAATGTTCTTCACTCTGACCAATGAATTCAACATCTGGTGCGTTCAAAAAATGTATACGTTTTTCAATTGTATTTTCTGCACCAACAGATTTATGACCAAGATCAGTGCAAATTGTATTTTCATCAACAACAGAAATTATTCTTGTAATAACAAGTGCAGCATAATCAAATGGTTCATCATTAAATTGTGTTTTGTAACCATAATCCCAAAACACAAAAGTGCCCGGGCTGCATTCAATATTTTTCCTTTGGGCATGAACGGGAAAAGTAGGAGAGCCGCCGGCAACTATATTTAATTTTTTTTGTGTTGATGATTCAATCTCTTCTGCGAGTTGTATTACTACGCTGAAAGCTTTATCTGCGTTGCGTTTGCGCTCCTCAATTTTTGTATCGCGTATGTGACCATCGTATGCATGTAAGCCAATAATATTTATTCCACTTAACTCTTTACAGTCTTCAAAAAGTTGAAATGCATTTTCTGGTTTGATTCCCGTTCTGTTTTGTCCAACATTCAAATCAATATAAACATCGAGTATTACATCTTTTTCTAAAAAAATCTTTGAAATATATTCTGCATTTTCTGCGTCATCAATCAAACATGAAAAATGTGTTGACGAATATTTTTGAACAAGCTGCAACAAACGTTTTGCTTTTGCGGGCGTAGGTTGATACGCTAATAAAACATCCGGCGCATTTATCATTCCCAACATTTCAGCTTCAGCAATTGTTGCACATTTAAATTTTGTGATACCTGCATCCAACATCATTTTACACACTTCAGCAATCTTATTTGTTTTTACATGCGGGCGTAGATGCGCAGCATCTTTCATCTTTATTAATGATTGAATGTTTTGCTGCACGCGTTCTTTATAAATAACCAATGCAGGAGAATCAATCTCTTTTATATTTTTAATTTGATACCAGCTCATTTTACTTGTTTTTGAAAACACGAACCACAAAGTATTAAAAACTTTACTTTCCAAAATCTCTATTTTGTATTTTTATAGTATGGAAGTCAACGAAGCTGCAGTTGCATATAGCAAACAAAAAATTTCTATTGAAGAATATCTTGAAATGGAGAATGCTTCTTTAGAAAAACATGAATATTATAAAGGCGAAGTGTTTGCCATGTCTGGTGCTAAAATACCTCACGTTAGAATTACTGATAACTTCCTATTCCAACTCAAATTAAAACTAAAAGAAAAAAAATGTCAACCTTATGGCGGTGATTTGCGCATACATATTCCCTCAAACACTTTATTTACTTATCCTGATATTTCAATTATTTGCGGTGAAGTAATAACATTGGATAATGATGAATTTAATGCGCTGAATCCAACAGTAATTATTGAAGTACTTTCAAAGACAACAAAAAATTATGACCGTGGTGAAAAGTTTAAACTGTATCGTGACATAACCACTTTAAAAGAATACATACTTGTTGATTCAGAAAGTGTGCATATTGAAGTATTCAGATTGAATGATAATAATCATTGGGAACTTGAAGAATATAATGATGCCAACGTTTATCTTGAAATAAAAGCAATTGATGAAAGCATATTAATTGCTGAAATTTATGAAGGTGTAAATATTAGTCGGGAAGCTTAAGCTGCCTGACTGTTTATAAAATTACTGTAATTCAAACACAGCTTCAATCTCCACAGGAATATCTCCCGGCAAAGAACCCATTCCAACAGCGCTCCTTACACCAACACCATTATCTTCGCCCCAAACTTTTGCAAACAATTCACTGCAGCCATTAATTACAAAAGGATGCTTTTCAAAATCCGGTTCACAATTCACCATTCCAAAAACTTTTATTACACGTTTTATTTTATTGAATGAACCAAGGTTCTGCTTCAGTGTTGCAAGAATTGATAATCCCACTTGTCTTGCTGCAAGCTTGCCTTCATCTTCATTCATCGTATTACCAACGCGACCTTTAATCGAGGTTTTATCCGGTAATAATGGTCCATGTCCTGAAACATAAACAAGATTGCCTACAATAAGAAAAGGTTTGTAAATGCCCATAGGCGCAGGCGCAGCAGGAAGCTCTAAATTTAATTGCTCAAAGTTTTTATCTGCATCCATTCTTTTTAATTTTTATTTTTTACTTTTTAATTAATGTATAAAACTATTCAGCACAAAAACACCAATCAATCCAATAACAGAAACAATTGTTTCCATAACACTCCATGTTAAAAAAGTATCCTTTAAACTTAAATTAAAATATTCTTTAAACAACCAAAAGCCACCATCATTTACATGACCAAAAATTAAACTGCCCGCACCGGTTGCCAACACCATTAAGTTTGGATTAACACCGCTTGTAGCAATGATGGGTGCAATAATACTTGCTGTTGTTAAACCTGCAACTGTTGCAGAACCTAATGCAATTCTTATTACCGCAGCAATTGACCATGCGGCTAATAAGGGATGCACATTTAAATTATCAAGCAAATTTGCTATTTGTGTATTGACGCCGGTTTCAGTAAGAATTTCTTTCATTGCACCAGAGCCCGCAAGAATTAATAAAATAACAGAAATATCTTTTGCCGCATCAATTAAATGATTCATTAAAACCGGCATTGATTTTTTTCTTTTCAATCCCAAACTAAACATAGCATAAAACACAGCGATTATCATTGCAATAGGAGGATTGCCAATTGCACTAAAAAATTTTACAGCAATATTTTCAGGCGGAAGAAAAAGTTTGCACACTGTTGCAACTGCAATTAAAAGCACGGGTAAAAAAGTTGTAAAAATACTGTTGAACAAACCAGGCAGTTCCTCATCTTTTAAATCTTTTGGTACGAATGTATCCGGCGGCGGGCTTTTATATTTTTTTAATGTGGGCGCAAACATAGGTCCTGCAATAATTACAGCAGGAATTGCAATTGCCAATCCATAAATCAA
>JAICKT010000020.1 GCA_025927795.1 Parafilimonas sp.
ATTTAGCGGGGAAAATATTTCAATAAATAAGAGAACAAATTATTTTACCAGTTCTTTTACTTCAATATTTTCAAGACCCATACTTGCAGGACCTGTAACAACAAAACCATTTGTGTTATATCGGGCACCGTGACAAGGGCAATCCCATGTTTGCTCTGCCACATTAAAAGCAACAGAGCACTTTAAGTGCGTGCACACAGGATTAAGCGCATGCAAGCCGCCATTTTCATCTTTATATAATGCAATTGTTTCTCCTTCATACTTAACAACTTTTCCTTCGCCTGCAGCGAGGTCTGCAAGTTCTTTTAATTTTTCATGCTCAAACCATTTACCTATAAATTGCTTAACAACGTCTGCATTGTGTGAGATAAATGAAACAAATCCAGCAACTGGTTTTATGCGGTTTGGATCAAATAATTTTATGAGCGGGTTATCTTTATTCGATACTATATCTCTTAATGTAACTGCAGCTACATGGCTGTATGTTATTCCATTGCCACCGTAACCAGAAGCCACCAATATATTTCCATCATGCCCGGGTAAGTGACCAATGTAAGGCAAAGTATCCGCGGGCTCAAAATATTGCGATGACCATTTGTTTACCACTTCATCTACATCAAAATATTTTCTTAGGTATGCTTCCAATTTTAAAAAACATTCATTGGTATTTTCAACATGCCCTGTTTTATGATCTTCGGCACCAACAATTAAATATGTTTTATTATTTATTTTTTGTGAGCGGATGTAATGATATGGGTCATACATATCATAAATCAAATCAGCGGGATAATTTTTATTTTTTAAAGTAACCGCCATTGCATAACTGCGATAAGGAGCGCAACGCAAATGCAAAAGATTTACGCCTGGTGGAATGTGTGTTGCATAGATTAAAACGTTTGCCTGGAAATTTCCTTTTGTGGTTGCAATTTGTACTGAATTATTTTCTTCAACATCTTCCACACGGCATTCTTGTAAAATAACGCCGCCCGCATCTTCAAATGCTTTTGCAAGTGCATGTACATATTTTACAGGATGAAATTTTGCCTGCCCGTCAACAACCATCACTTTTTTATATTCAATATCAACCGGCAGTTTATTTGTATACAATGCTTTTACATTCACTTCACGACACGCATCATGAATATCTTTTAATTCTTTTACCTGTTTATCTGTTTGCGCAAACAGGTAAGCAGATGCATTTTCAAAACCGCAATCAATATTATATTCGTCAATATTCGATTTAACTAATTCAATGGCATTCTTACATGCCTGTGCAACAAGTTGCGCATTTTCTTTCCCGAAATTTTTTATAATAGTTGAATAAGGATTATCGAGCAATGTATTTAAATGTGCAGTGGTGCCACCCGTGGTTCCAAAACATAAATTGTATGCCTCGAAAACTATACATTTTTTACCTGCTTTTTGAAGTAACAAAGCCGTGGTTATTCCTGTAATTCCGCCACCGGCAATGGCAACATCAAAATTTGTTTCAGCAGAATTATTTTGCGGTTCAAATGCTGTAACGCTATCCTGCCACAAACTAACACAGGCACCGTCTCTTGCTATCATAAAAAGATTTTTTATAATAGAATTGAAAGAAAAATCATGCCATCAGCATTGAAAATTGAAATAACAGTAATCACACAAAAAATAAACAAGTTGTACTGCATTTATTCTAATAAAAAAGGCTCTCTTTCGAAAGCCTTAAAAAAATAAAAATTAGAATATTAACTCACCGGTATATTTTGTTGTGGTGTTTCTTTACCGGGAATAATTGGTAAGCTTAACTGAAGAACACCATCTGCATAATTTGCTTTAATGTTTGCAGCATCAATGCTTTCATCAATTGTAAATGTTCTTTCAAAACCACCGCGGCTGTATTCTCTTTTAAACCAGTCGGGGCGTGGTAAACCTTCCGGCGGTATGTAGGAAACCGTAAGCTGATTTCCTTGTGCATTAACGCTAAAGTTTTCTTTTATGCGTCCCGGCGCGAACACTAACAACTCGTAACTGTTTTCTGTTTTATATACATTAACCGGTGCACGAAAATGCGATTGCATAAATGCGTAAGCATGTTTGCCACGTTCAAAATGCGGCGCCCATGATTGTTTGTGATACATAAATTTCTCCTGTTTAAAATGATTAATAATTATTGTGTATTGAATCGCTTCTTAAATTTTGTTGTTCGTTATGCCTGCGTTCATATCTCTCGTTGTAACAATGATGGCGGTCGAAATATGGATATCGGTTATAATGCCATGAACTGCCCAACGCAAAATTCAAACTAATGATAGTGACGATGGCTGATACAAATGCGATAAAAAATAAACTACCTCTTTTCATACATGAAATTTTTTAATGATTATTCGGTTGCAGGCTTATTGGCAAATAGTTCGTCTTCCATTTTTTTAATAAAATTCCTGCGTTCTTCTTCGCTCATATTTTGCCAGCGTTGTGTGTATGATGGATTCCAGAAATAACTGCCATTAAAATTGTTATACCTGTAACTTCTCCTCCATCTGCCCCAGGCAAAAAATCGGAAAGCAAAAAATATAAGCAGAAATCCAAAAAAGAATCTGAATGGAAATGGCACAAAAAATATAGCTGCGCCTGCAAGTACACCTATGAGTATGGCTTTTAAAATTTGTGTCGTCTTCATAATTGCTGTTTTATTAAGAAGACGTGCATAAAAAGAGATTACTTTAAACATAAGAAAAATTTAAGAGACTTTTTACAGCTAAGTGCTATGAATTTATAGCTTTGTTAGAATTATTTATCAATATCAAGTAGGATGGAAATGTATTCTGCCTTAATTTATGTTACTACTGCTGTTTTAATACTAATTATAATTTTAAAAACATACCTGTTTATAAAAAAAACTTCTTCGCACAAATACACAAATTGGTTTTTGTTTGATAAATATCATATCTATAGTTCCAGCAGTAAAAAAACTGCTAAAGCAAAAAAAACACAAAACGTTTTAAGCATTATTATTTTAATTTTTGTAATTATTGATTTTGCATTTTTGTTCCTTGAACATACAGCATAATTTTATTTAATGAAGAGCTGGTATAAAATATATACAACGGAAAACTATGCAGAAGCCAATATAATTAAAGGAATGCTTGAAGAAAACAGCATTAAAGCAATTATGCTTAATAAACAAGACAGCAATTATTTATTTGGAGAAATTGAAGTGTATGTATCTGTTCATTTTAAAGATGTGGCAATACATCTTGTGAATAATGTTTTGTTTAACTGATTATATTTTCTACTTATAAATTATTTCTTTCTTTTAACTTCATACGATTTAAGAATATAGTTATGAAGTTATTTTTCTTTTCTCTTTTTCTTTTTATTTTTACAACTACCTCTGCACAAACAATTACAGGGTTCACTCAAAACGATGCTGCCATTCAATTTCAAACAGAACGTGCGTTTGATTCAGCACTCAATGCTGCACATATTGGCGCAACAATAAAACTACTTTCTGCAAAGCCACATAATTTAGGTTCAGCAGGCAGTAAAGAAGTTGCAGATACAATTTTAAGCCGTTATAAAAGCTATGGCTTTGATGCGCACATTGAAACCTTCACTGTTTTATTTCCCACACCAAAAACAAGATTGCTCGAAATGATTGCACCTGAAAAATATAAGGCGTTACTTAGAGAACCGGCTTTAAAAGAAGATGCAACATCAGGTCAGGAGAATCAATTGCCAACTTATAATGCTTTTAGTGCAGATGGTGATGTTACGGCCCCCTTAGTATTTGTAAATTATGGATTGCCGCAAGACTATGATAAGCTTGCAGAAATGGGTATTGATGTAAAAGGGAAAATTGTAATTGCAAAATATGGCAATAGCTGGCGTGGCATTAAGCCAAAAGTTGCGCAGGAACATGGCGCTGTTGGTTGCATTATTTATAGTGATCCAATGGGTGATGGTTATTACCAGGGAGATGTTTATCCGAAAGGTGCTTTTAAAAATGAATTTGGTGTGCAACGTGGCAGTGTAATGGATATGCCTATTTATCCTGGCGATCCTTTAACACCGGGCGTTGGTGCAGATAGCAATGCTACTCGCATTGCTTCACATAATGAAGCACCTAATCTTTTAAAAATACCTGTTTTACCAATTAGTTATCATGATGCAAAACCTTTACTTGAATCTTTGGATGGGCCCGTTGTACCAAATGGTTGGCAAGGTGCTTTACCGATTACATATCATATTGGTGCAGGCAAAACACAAGTGCATTTAAAACTTGAATTTAACTGGGATATGGTGAAGTGTTACGATGTAATTGCGATGATAAGAGGTTCTGAATACCCTGATGAATGGGTGATGCGTGGCAATCATCATGATGCATGGGTAAATGGTGCAAGCGATCCTATAAGCGGCCAATCTGCTTTGCTCGAAGAAGCAAAGGCATTAGGTGAATTATTAAAAACAGGATGGAAACCAAAACGTACAATTGTTTATTGTTCATGGGATGGGGAAGAACCTGCATTGCTTGGTTCTACAGAATTTGCAGAAGAACATGCTGCAGAGTTACAGGAAAAAGCTGTTGTATATATAAATAGCGATGATAATGGCAGAGGATTTTTATCTGCAGGTGGTTCACATGCTTTACAGCCGTTAATGAATGAAATTTCAAAAAAAGTTATCGACCCGCAAACACACATTTCCATTTTTGAAAGATGGAAAGCAAATAAAATTGTAAAAGCCTCATCAGCAAAAGAAAAAAAAGAAGCATTAGATAAAAATGATTTAGAGTTAGAAGCTTTAGGCAGTGGCTCTGATTATTCACCTTTTTTGCAACATTTAGGAGTGCCATCTTTAGATCTCAGTTTTGGTGGTGAAGATGGTGGAGGCGATTACCATTCCATCTATGATTCTTATGATGACTACAAGCGTTTTAAAGATCCAACATTTGAATACGGTGTGGCATTGGCTGAAACCGCAGGTCATGCTGTATTGCGTATGGCAAACGCCGATGTATTACCTTTTAATTATTCTCACTTATACACAACAGCAAATAATTATACAACTGATTTGATGAATACTGTAAATGATATGCGAGAATCAACAGCAATAGAAAACCAATTGCTCAAACAAAAAGAATATCAGGTCGCTGCCGATCCTACTAAAACATATATTGCACCACAACCAAAAGCGGAAGTACCGTATCTTGATTTCAGCAGTTTACAAAATGCATTGGCTAATTTAAAAAACAGTACAGATAGCCTGAATATAGTTTTAAAAAAATCGAATGCAAAAGTTCCTGAGAAGTTAAATGTAGAATTATATAAAGCGGAACAACAATTATTATTGCCTAATGGTTTGCCACGAAGAAGTTGGTATAAACACAGCTTATATGCACCAGGTTTTTATACAGGTTATGGTGTAAAAACGCTGCCTGGTATTCGTGAGGCTTCAGAACAACGCAATTGGAAAGAGGCACAGGATGAAATTATTTTAACTGCTGGTGCAATTAAAAAGCTTGCTGATTATTTAAACACTATACATTTAGGCGCTGATTGATTTAACGATTGCTAATATTACTTTGCCTTTTTAAAATTGTAAACATT
The DNA here is from genome assembly GCA_025927795.1 of Parafilimonas sp. GTDB lineage: Bacteria > Bacteroidota > Bacteroidia > Chitinophagales > Chitinophagaceae > Parafilimonas. Next base: position 5,589 of record JAICKT010000020.1, read on the forward strand.
TTTGCAGTTAAACTTTTTTGAATGAGTGATATTATTCCTGTTGTTGATTTGAATAAGTTTTTAAGTAATGATGAAAGAAACATGAATGATTTTGTGCAGCAATTAGGCATTGCTTATGAAGCGGTTGGTTTTGTTGCAGTAAAAAATCATGGCATTCCAAGTGAACTTATTACAAGGTTATATGATAATGTTCAACGATTTTTTGCTTTACCATTGGAGAAGAAAATAAAATATCAAAGACCTGAATTAGCAGGTCAGAGGGGATATACAAGTTTCGGCCGTGAACATGCCAAAGGGAGTGAAACGCCGGACCTAAAAGAGTTTTTTCAATATGGGCAAATTATAGAAGATGAAAAAACAATACAATGTTTAGAAAATGAATATCCGGATAATGTTTATGTTGAAGAGTTGCCTGAATTAAATACTACCTTATTCGAAACATATAGGTCTTTTGAAAAAACCGGTTTCACCTTATTAAAAGCCATCGCCATTTATTTAAATTTATCAGAAAACTTTTTTGAGCCCTTTCTAAATAATGGCAATTCTATTTTACGTTGCATACATTATCCTCCAATTACACAAGAGCCTAAATCTGCAATTCGTGCCGAACAACATGAAGACATAAACTTAATTACATTATTAGTTGGCGCATCAGCCGATGGCCTACAAATCTTAACACGAAAAAACGAATGGGTTAATGTAACATCTTTACCAGAACAAATTATTGTGAACGTAGGAGATATGCTGCAAAGACTTACTAACAATAAACTAAAAAGTACAACACACAGAGTAGTAAATCCGCCAAAAGGATTATGGCATACAAGCAGATTTTCAATGCCATTTTTTTTGCATCCGAGAAGTGAAATGAGCCTTGCCTGTCTTAAAGAATGTGTTGATGCTCGTCATCCAAAAAATTATCCTGATATTACAGCAGGTGAATATCTTAATGAAAGACTAAAAGAGATAGGTTTGAAAAAATAATCAAATAATATAATTGTACCCCATTGATTTTACAAAGGCATATTCCATTTTTAAAAGCAGTGCTAATACATAGTTTAACTGCATTTGGCGGCCCGCAAGGTCATATGGGTATGATGATAAAAAATTTTGTACAGAGAAGACATGATGTAACAGAAAAAGAATTATTGGAGTACAATGCTTTTTGTCAAATGTTGCCTGGTGCTTCATCTACGCAAACCTTAACATTAATTGGATATAAGCGAGGAGGTATTCCATTAGCAATAATTACGTTACTGATATGGATTACGCCAGCCTGTATAATAATGGGTACACTTTCTTTTTTGCTGAGTTATATAAACGACAGGCAGGCTGTTGCAAACACTTTTAGCTTTATTCAACCAATGTCTGTCGGATTTATTGCCTTTTCTGCCTATAGAATGGCCAAACATGCTATTAGTAACACCATAACTGTTGTAATAATGCTTGTGGCTGCGGTGATAACGTTTTCTTTGTTTAAGACACCATGGGTCTTTCCAAGTATTATTGTCGCGGCAGGTATATCAACTAACTTTAGTAAAAAAAGAATTCCACAGCAGGAAATTCCAACAAAAAAAATTAAATGGGCTAACATACTTATTTTTTTTGCTGTATTTATAATTGCGGGATCTGTGAGTGAAACGGCAAGAAAAGAAAATTGGAAAAACAGAGGGCCATATAACATTTTTGAAAACTTTTATAGGTTCGGCAGTCTTGTTTTTGGCGGCGGTGATGTATTAATTCCTATGATGTACCAACAGTATGTCGTAAGACCTGTAACGGAACGTACGGAAAGAAAGAATCCTGGTGCTCTTAAAGTGAATAAAGAAGACTTTTTAACAGGTTCCGGAATGGTCAGGGCTATACCGGGTCCTGTCTTTTCAATCAGCGCTTTTACGGGGGGGATTTTGCAAAGTAAGGAAGGGTTTAATCAACAATTGTTAGGTTGTATTATTGGTGCTGTTGCATTATTTTTACCGAGTTTACTTCTAGTGCTTTTCTTTTTCCCTGTATGGAATAATCTAAAAAAATACGCAGTAATTTATCGCTCTCTCGAAGGAATAAATGCATCCGTCGTAGGAATTATGCTTGGTTCTACTCTATTCTTAATGAAGGTTGTAACTGTAGATATAACAGCGAGCGCAACGCTCTCACTTCTAAATTTTCTGATAATCGTAGGCACGTTTATTCTATTGTCATTTACGAGAATCTTACCGCAATTAGTTCCACTTCTTTGCTTAATTGCCGGTTTGATTTTTAATTATCTCTAAAATAAAATTTATTCTTTTCAATAAGTTTTATTACTTCATCTGGTACGAAATAACGAATACTTTTTTTTGTTTTTATTAATTCGCGGATTTCAGTTGATGAAACGTTTATAAAAGGGGCATTAACTATCCTTATATTATTTGGTAAATCATTTTGTTCAATTTTAAATCCAGGCCGTTGATAAATTAAAAACTTATAATTTTTTAATAATGTATCTGAAGATTTCCATCTGGAAATATGTAAGAAATTATCAGATCCCATAATCAAAAAATAATCATGTTCAGGATAACTTTTCTCTAAATAAGTAAGCGTATCAATTGTATATGATGGCAAAGGCAGGTTTAGTTCAATATCCGATATTTCTAATTGTTCATTATTTTTTATTGCAGATTCAACTAAAAGTATCCGCTCATTAATACCTAATAATTTAGAATTAATTTTAAATGGATTTTGAGGGGAAATAACGAACCAAACTTTATCCGTAAAAAAATTTATTATGTATGTTGAAATAATTAAATGGCCTGTGTGTATTGGATTAAATGAACCAAAAAAAAGTCCAATTTTCATCTAACTAATTGAAGATAAATAAGTTATAATATATTAACATTAATATTCTTGGCTTCGTCAATACGTAAACTTAAACGATAACCGGCTACAAAAATTGAAATGGGATCCCCTAAGGGAGCAAACTTTACAATATGAATTTTCTCTCCCGGAATTAATCCCATCTCCATTAATTTAATTGCTATTTCATTTTTCTCAAATCCGCTTATAATTGCCTGCTGTCCAATTTGCAATTCTGATAGTTTCATTACAACAAAGCTACATTATGCAAATTTTTCAATTTTTACGATTTTCGTAAGAAATGAATAAAATAATTTTTAATTCGGCTGATAGGCCAGTTTTAGTATACAAAAGACGCAATCTTAAAAAGTGTATCACTGAACTCTTTAGATTAGAAAGATGCAGCTTCCAAAAAATTTCCTATATTTTTTGCTCTGATGAATACCTTTTAAAATTAAATAATCAATATTTAAATCATAACAATTATACAGATATACTTACATTTTTACTTTCAGATAAGGATAAGCCTATAGAAAGTGAAATATATATTAGCATGGATAGAGTTAAGGAAAATGCAAAAACTTATAAGGTTTCCTATCAAACGGAATTATTACGAGTTATGATTCATGGGGCTTTACATCTTTGCGGTTATGATGATAAGAACAAGCAAGCAAAAGCTCAAATGCGAAAGAAGGAAGATTTTTACATGCATCTTTAGTCCACCTCATATGTACTTTTTTTTAGTTGCTGCTTCTTACTTATGCTCAAATGATTTTGAAGAAAGGTCTTTCCCTATTAGGTTTGATTGATAATTGTTAAAATTTGCTTCAGCAACCTGAATATAAAAGAAAGATAGTTTTATTAGAATCTTCATTAGAGTAGTATCTCAAAAATTAGTTCCACGTGAAAATCCTAAATAATTTTACAAATGTTTTCCAATTATGATGTAATTGTTGTGGGAGGTGGCCATGCAGGTTGTGAAGCTGCGGCTGCGGCTGCTAATTTAGGAAGTAGAGTATTATTGATTACGATGAATATGCAAACCATAGCGCAGATGAGTTGCAATCCGGCTATGGGTGGTATTGCTAAGGGTCAAATTATAAGGGAAATTGATGCCTTAGGGGGATATAGCGGGGTAGTGAGTGATAAAAGCATGCTTCAATTCCGAATGCTAAATAAGAGTAAGGGGCCGGCTATGTGGAGTCCTAGATCACAAAATGATAGAACTCTATTTGCACTCACATGGCGAAATCAATTAGAGCAAATAAAGAATATTGATTTTTATCAAGATACTGTCAGAAGCCTATATATTTCTAAAAATGAAATTGGCGGCGTAATCACTGGTCTAGGTCATCTTATCAAAGCAAAATCAGTTATAATTACAAGCGGTACATTTCTTAATGGCATTATACATATTGGAGAAAAACAATTTGGCGGAGGAAGAATTGGTGAAAAAAGCGCAACAGGTATCACGGAGCAATTAATCGAAATAGGTTTTGAAAGCAAGAGGCTTAAAACGGGCACCCCACCGAGAATTGATGGCAGAACATTGGATTATAAGCAAATGGAAATTCAAAATGGGGATGAGCTAATAACAGGGTTTTGTTATCTCGATAATGAAAAGTTATCACCCGAGAAACAATTACCCTGTTACATAACATATACTAATAAAGTAGTTCACCAAGTTTTAAAAAAAGGCTTTTCTAGAAGCCCAATGTTTTGCGGTAGAATAGAAGGGCGCGGACCCCGATATTGCCCTAGTATAGAGGATAAAATTAATCGGTTTGCAGAGCGGGACCGACATCAGCTTTTTGTTGAACCCGAAGGTTTTACGACAATTGAAATTTATTTAAACGGATTTTCAACTTCTTTACCTGAGGAAATACAATACGAGGCACTTCGTATGATACCTGGCTTCCAATCTGTTAAAATGTTTCGCCCTGGGTATGCAATTGAATATGATTACTTTCCACCAACACAACTTAAACATACGCTTGAAACAAAATTGGTTGAAAATTTATTTTTTGCAGGGCAAATAAATGGTACTACCGGTTATGAAGAAGCTGCCTGCCAAGGAATAATCGCAGGAATAAATGCACATCAAAAAATTAATGAACTAAAATCATTTATACTTAAAAGAGATGAGGCTTATATTGGTGTTTTAATAGATGATCTAATAACGAAAGGAACAGAAGAACCTTATAGAATGTTTACGAGCAGAGCAGAGTTTAGAACATTGCTAAGACAGGATAATGCAGACCTTCGCCTTACGGAAAAAAGCTATCGGATAGGATTGGCTTCACAGGATAGAATGGAGAAGGTAATTCTGAAAAAAGAAAGTGTAACCAAAATTATAAATACGCTTCAAAATATAACTATTCAACCTGATGATGTAAACGATTACCTCGAAGGTGTTGGTTCTACTAAAATTGAAGAAAAGCAAAGGGCAATTAAGCTTTTATTACGACCTGATGTAAATTTAAACGCCTTTAAAAATGCTGTTCCTGGTTTACAAAACTTGCTCGAAAGTTTTAATGATCTGGCGCTTGAACAAGCAGAAATACAGGTAAAATACGAACGATACATTGAGAAAGAGAAAGACCTTGTAAAAAGAATGAGCTTAATGGAAAATACAATAATTCCCGAATCATTTGAATATGATCATATTTCTGCATTAAGTGCTGAGGCTATGCAAAAATTTAAAAAAATTAAACCAAGAACTTTGGGGCAGGCGAGCAGAATATCTGGTGTAAATCCAAGCGATGTACAAATTTTGATGGTCTATATGGGCAGATAAAGTTTACTTACATGTTAACTTTTTCAATTCTGCCAAATAAAACCTGCTTAGTAATATTACACTCTAATACAGGTGTGCTTGAAATCAGTTTTTATTTTTATACCATTCTTTTTTAGCGCTCAAATCGCTTTTACTCAAATTATAAAAGGAAGAGTTACTGACTATTTCAGCAAAAAGCCTTTAGATGCGGTTACTGTTCAAACAAGCTCCGGTCATTTTTCAATAAGTGATTCTTTGGGTAATTATACAATATATGTATCAAAAAAAGATTCTCTTTGGTTTAGCTATCTTAATAAGCAAACAATGAAATATCCTGTAGATACAATTATGCATCCTGAAAATTTTGACATCGCTCTTTATGTTGATGCCCGCTGGCTACCAGAAGTAAAAATTGCTACCAGGAATTATAAATCAGATTCAATACAAAATAGGGAAACTTATGCAAATGCTTTTAATTACCGCAAGCCCGGTTTAAGATTAAGCCAGTCCAATCCTTCAATGTACACACCCGGCAGCTTAACGGCAGGATTTGATTTGGATGAAATTATTAATTCATTTCGGTTTAGGCGAAACCGTGAAATGCTTTCATTTCAGCAACGGCTTATACAGGAAGAACATGATAAATATATTGACCATCGCTATACAAAATATCTCGTGAAAAAATTGACAGGACTCGATGGAAAACAATTAGCTGACTTTATGAATTATTATCGGCCTTCTTATGACGAAGTGCTCCTGATGAATGATATTGAATTAGGATATTATATTGAACAATGCTATAAAGATTATAAACTTCAAAAAAATAAAAAGGCTGATGATTAAGTACAGTTAAACAACTTATTTTTCCAATGCACCAAAATAATTTAAGCTGTCAATTTTATCTTTTATCATTTGGGCTTTTAATTCATCAAGTGAATCAAACTTTACTTCATCCCGCAAATATTTATGCATAAATACTTTTAAAGTTTTACCATAAATGTCTTTTTCAAAATTGAAAATATTAACCTCAATAGTGCGGTTGTGTCCGTCAATAGTTGGTCTTACGCCAATACTCATCATACCTTGCATGCGTGAATGAGAAACGTTATCTGTTGACGATTCACGATTCAAAATTTCTGCTTCCGCTACATAAATTCCATTTGCCGGAATTAATTTCATTTCATCGCGAATAATAATATTTGCTGTAGGATAGCCAAGCGTTCTGCCAAGTTTATTACCATCTACAACAATACCTTCAAAAAAATACGGATAACCTAAATATTTATTTGCATTTGCAATATCGTGCTGCAGCAATGCTTTTCTTATTATAGTAGAACTTACAATAGATTCATTAATTATTTTTTCAGGAATTTCTTTAACGATAAATCCAAGTTGTTTTCCGTAATCTTCAAGAAGATGGTAATTGCCTGCGCGGTTTTTACCAAACTTATGATCATAACCAATAATAACTGTATGCGGATGAAACTTGTTATACAAAAACTGCTTTATGTATTCATCCGGTGTTTGATTTGAAAATGCCTCATTAAAAGGGATTACTACCAGATGATTAATTCCTAATTCTTTTAGCAAAAAAATTCTTTCATTTAAACTGTTTAAAAGCTCAACTGTTTTTTTACCCGCAACAACAGTTCGCGGATGCGGATGAAAAGTAATAATTACGGTTTCACCATTTATGGCAGCAGCTTCTTCTTTAAGTTGTTTGATTATTTGCCGGTGTCCAATATGTACGCCATCAAAAGTGCCAACAGTTACAACTGCGTTTTTAAATTCCGGAAGATTGTTTATCGAATAATGTACCTGCATTTCAGCAAAACTAAAATCATTTGGCCATTGGTCAATAAGCAAAAGATACAGTTTGATAATTACATTTGTTGCTTAATCCTTTTCAATGTCTTTGTATTCAAAAAGAGGAGTTTCTGCGCAGAAAGAAGAAGTGCATGCTGCCGTAAAAAATCTTGATACCGGTTTGTATGAATTTGCATTCTGCAAAATTTATCCCGATTTTATACAAAACGATGATGCATTTATAAATGTGATGCATGCAGATGGTGCAGGCACAAAAAGTGTTCTCGCGTATTTATACTGGAAAGAAACAGGAGATATCTCTGTATGGAAAGGCATTGCGCAGGATGCAATTGTTATGAATCTTGATGATCTGCTTTGTACAGGTATTTATAATAATATTCTTTTCTCATCAACCATTGACAGGAACAAATTATTAATTCCCGGAGAAGTATTGAAACAAATCATTGATGGTACGCAGGAATTCTTTACTACGTTAAAATCTTTCGGGATAAACATTTATTATCTCGGTGGCGAAACTGCAGATGTGGGAGATGTAATAAGAACAATTGCAGTAAATGGAACAATGATGACAAGATGGGAAAAGAACAAAATAATTACGAATGAAAAAATTACTTCAGGTAATGTAATTGTTGGTTTTGCTAGTTATGGTCAGGCATCCTACGAAAGCAACTACAACAGTGGAATTGGAAGCAATGGATTAACCAGTGCAAGACACGACGTTTTGAATAAATATTATGGTGAAAAATATCCTGAAACATTTGAACCAACATTAAACGATGATATAGTTTATATTGGAAAGCATAAGTTAAGTGATGAAATACAAACCACAACATTTCAACAACCAGCATTTAAAAACGTTAAAACAAATATTACAATTAGCGATCTTCTTCTTTCACCCACACGTACCTATTCCCCCTTAATAAAAGTGCTGCTCGAAAATTATTTTAAGGAAATAAATGGTATTATTCACTGCAGCGGGGGTGGTCAAACAAAATGCATGAAATATTTACCAAAGCCATTAAAGATTATAAAAGACAATTTATTTATTCCACCGGAAATTTTTCAAATCATACAACACAACTCAGGTGCGGATGATAAAGAAATGTATCAGGTTTTTAATATGGGTCACCGGCTTGAAATATTTACAAACGAAACCACTGCCAATGAAATGATTTCAGTAGCAGCCGGCTTTAATATTGATGCAAAAATTGTTGGTCATGTTGAGGCAAGCCATAAAAAGGAATTGCATCTTAAAGTAAAAGATAATTTAATTAAATATTAATTCTCTGTCATCTCCCAAACAATTGCTGAATACTTCGGCAAAAGCTATAGCAGTATTTGTTAACGCGTTTTATGTAAAATGAATAATTATTCATTACTGATTTATGCCTTTTTAAATGAATAATTATTCATTAATTTTGCGGCGTGAAACCAAAAGATGATAAAAAAATAAATCAGATATACCAGGCAACGCTTCGGTTAGTTAAGGTAAAAGGCCTTGCCGGTACTACTATGAGCGAAATTGCAAGAGAAGCAAAAATTGCAACCGGTACTTTATACATTTATTTTAAAAATAAAAAAGAGCTTATTAATGCACTGTTTACAGAATGCAGAAACAGATCTGCAGAAGTTTACTTTAAAAATTACAGTGCTTCAATGCCTTTTAAAAAAGGATTAAAGACCATTTGGCTTAATCTTTTAAATTATCGTGTAAAAAAATTTGAAGAGGCTGTGTTTATAGACCAATGCTTTCATTCACCCTTTATCACACAAACAACGAAAGAGCTTACTAAAAAACTCTTTGCGCCTTTATTCAGCCTGATGGAAACAGGCAAAAAACAAAAGCTGATAAAAAAAGCTGATACTTTATTACTGTTAACATTTATGGCGGGCTCAATTAATGAAACAGTAAAATATGCTCAGTATTCGAACAGAAAATTAAATAAACAGGTTATTGAGCAAATGTTTTTAATGTGCTGGGATGGATTAAAGGCATAAATTTTTTTTGGTCAAAAATGAATAATTATTCAGTTAAGAAAATGTGTTAGCATGAAGATGTCGTCAGATAAAATCATTATAATTTTCACAGTAGTTTCTGCGGCTTTACTGCAACTTATTGACACCTCGATAGTAAATGTTGCTTTGAACGATATCATGGGAAACCTTGGCGCTTCATTTGAAGATGCCGGATGGATTATTACAGGTTATGCAATTTCAAATGTGATAATGATTACACTTTCCGGATGGATGAGTGCACGCTTCGGACGTAAATATTATTTTGCCGCATCTGTGATTGTGTTCACAGTATTTTCTGTATTATGTGGCATATCAACAAACATTTGGGAGTTGGTAGTATTCCGCATTTTACAAGGGATAGGTGGTGGTGGTCTTTTATCAACGGCACAGGCAATCTTAATCGAAACATTTCCAAAAGAAGAATTAGGGCTTGCAAATGCTATCTATGGTATGGGTGTAATTATCGGTCCTGCAATCGGGCCAACACTTGGTGGGTATATAGTTGATAATGCTTCATGGCAATGGATATTTTATATTAATATTCCGTTTGGCATTTTAGCAACCATACTCACTTTAGTTTATGTAAAAGAACCCAAAGAAAAAATGCATGCCGGTAAAATGGATTGGCTTGCATTTGTAATGCTGATTGTAGCCATAAGCACTTTGCAGGTTGTTTTGGAAAAAGGACAAAGCAAGGATTGGTTTGAAACAAATTACATTACCTGGTTTACTGTTATAGCTGCTCTTACATCAATCATTTTTGTGTGGCGCGAACTTGCAGTCAAAGACCCGATTGTGAACCTGCGATTATTTAATAACCGCTCTTTTACTACAGGTACACTATTCAATTTTGTATTAGGTTTTGGTTTATATGGAACGACTTTGGTTATTCCCATCATGTGCCAAAGCTTGTTGGGTTTTACGGCTATGCAAACGGGTTTGCTTTTATTACCAGGTAGTTTGGCAACTGCTTTTATGATGCCTGTTGTTGGTTCACTTTTAAAACGCAATTATATACATCCGGCTATTTATGCAGGCTTGGGTTTAATATTGTTTTTTGTTTTTTCATACATGATGGGACAGTTTACCACCCAGGTAGGAAGCGGAGATTTTTTTGTGCCTTTAATAATTCGCGGTTTTGCAATGGGTTTAATTTTTATTCCACTAACAACTATTTCGCTAGTTAACCTTGAGGGAAAAGAAATTCCACAAGGCACCGCACTAAGTAATATGGTAAGACAATTAGGTGGCTCAATCGGTATTGCTTTAATAACAACATTTATTAGCAGGCAAACCGTTGTTCACTATACACATCTTTCAGCCAACTTAACACTCACAGATCCATTAACACAACAAAGGTTATCTACATTAACCAATGGTTTAATAAGCAAAGGTCTCGACCAAACATCTGCAGCACAAGCAGCAAAAGGGATTCTTGCACGTGAAGTAAATGGTCAGGCAAGCTTTCTTACCTATAAGGATTTGTTTATTTATTTAGGATATTTCTTTCTTGTGCTTGTGCCTGGTTTAATATTTTTCAGAAATAAAAAAAGAGCCAGCCATGCACAAGAAGAATCAATAGAATGGGCATTGGAATAATTATCCGCTGGCGGAGTAAATTTACTCCGCCAGCGGTTTTTTAATCAATTTCCTTCAACTGCTTTTTCTAATGCAGGTAAGTCAATCTTTACCATTTGCATCATAGCCTGCATTGCACGTTTTGCTTTTACTGGATCTTTATCTGTTATCAACTCTATCAAACGTACCGGGGTAATCTGCCACGCTACACCAAATTTATCTTTCAGCCATCCGCATGCTACTTCCTGTCCGCCTTCAGTTAACTTGTTCCAGTAATAATCTACTTCTTCCTGGTTGTTACAGTTAACAACGAAAGAAATGCCATCAGAAAATTTAAAATGTGGTCCGCCGTTTAATGCTGTAAATTTTTGTCCAAACAATGTAAAGCTTACTGTCATTACACTGCCTTTTGGTGCAGGCGCTCCTTCGCCATATCTTGATATACTGTCTATTGATGAATCTTTAAAAACTGAAGTGTAAAAATTAGCTGCTTCTTCTGCATTGTTGTCGAACGTAAGAAATGGTGTAATTTTTTGCGATTCGATTTTTGTGTTTGCCATAGTTTTTTGTTTTATGATTACAACACAAAAGTATTTTTTGCATTATAAAACAAAGATGTAAAACACGACAATTTAAAGGGTTGTTTGCGAAATGATTACTTCTCTGCTTTCACCGGCGCATTATCTTTTAAATGCCAGCAATACAAGCAACCATACGTTCTGTATGGAGACCATTTGTTTGAAATCTTTATCAATCTTTCACGCAGTTGTTTTTTATCGAGCTTATGCAGTTTATAAATTTTAATCATCGCACTTTGCACACCATAATCATCAACAGAAAAAACATCCTCTCTGCCTAAAGCGAACATGAGCAACATTTCCACCGTCCATTTACCAACACCTTTTATTTGCGTGAGCAATTCAATAATTTCTTCATTACTCATCTTATGCAGTTTGGCATCGGTTATTTTATTTGCCTCAACAAATGCAGCAACATTTTTTAGATAATTCGCTTTTGCATTTGATAAGCCTATGCTGCGCAAAGTTTCAATGGATGTATCTGCAATCTGTTTTGCTTTTGGTTCTTTGTTATTGTATAGGGCGAGAAAACGATTGTAAATAATATCGGCAACTTTTGTATTCAATTGCTGGCTCATAATATTGCCGATAAGTTGCAGCATAATATTTTTGTGCGGCTGAATGCGTTCATGCAGCGGCTTGTTAATAATAGCAGCAAGTTTTTTATCTTTTTGAAGGTGTAACATGTAATCCATCATTCAAAAATAAAAATTCGGCACTCAAAAATTGTGAGGTGGTACAAGTAAGTTTCCGAAGCTAATTGTATCACCGCTGAACACATTAAAATCAACTCTCGTTTTTATGCCGTTTACTTTGCCTGCAGCATTATGTTGCCAAAACTGCCAGCCATTTTTTATACCTGGATTCTGCTGCACAAAATAATGTGCTACCCAAAGCGGGTAACTGTCAAAATCACTGCCCAAAAAATTTTTATAAAAACTTAAGTTGGTATAAATAATGGGTTTAACGCCATAATATTTTTCAACTGTTTGCAGCCAAACTAAAATGCGGCTGCGCATACTATCTGCACGCACACCATATAACTCTTCTATATCAAGAACGGGTGGCAAATCTCCGGCTTGCAATTGCACAGTATTAATAAAATTTTGTGCCTGTAATTTTCCGCTTTTTGTTGCAAGAAAAAAATGATATGCACCTCTTGTAATATTTGCAGATTTTGCATTTTGCCAGTTGTGTTTAAACTGCCTGTCAACATTATTTAAACCTTCTGTGGCTTTTATAAATGCAAAGCGAATATTTACATCCTGGTCCTGCATGGCAGCAACTGCCGGCCAGTAAATATTTCCCTGGTAACTGCTTACATCAATGCCATGAATTTTATAACCGAGTGGAAGCTGTATGGCAAAATCAGGATATAATGCAAAGCGTGCCTCAACTTCTTTTTGATGATGATTGTAAGCAAAATAAATATATGCACCCAACGCTGCTACAATGGAAGTAACAATAATAAGCGCCTTATTATTACTTTTCTTTTTCTTTCTTCTGCGTTTAGGCATAAGTGCACAACTAATGTTGCGCTAATTTATAAGAAGTGATAATTTATAGCGATGATAAAAATTGTGAAAATTATCTGCACTATTTTTTCAACGAAGCAATATCAATTACAAAACGATAACGAACATCACCTTTAATCGTGCGTTCGTATGCTTCATTGATGTAGTCTATATTTATCAGTTCAATATCTGAAACAATATTCTTTTCTGCGCAGTAATCCAGCATTTCCTGCGTTTCGGGCATGCCGCCAATCATAGAGCCAATAATCGTTCTGCGATTTTTTAATAATTTAAACGGATTTAAAGTTGGATGCTCAGATGGTAAACCAACAATTATCATTTTACCATTAAGATTTAACAAATCCAAATATTGTTCATAAGGAACGTTTGCAGAAACAGTATTCAGCAATACATCAAAGTAGTTGTGATATTTTTTTACTTCCGCTTCATCTTTTGTATTTAAAAATTTATGCGCACCTAAACGTTTTGCATCTTTTTCTTTTGATGGTGATGTACTGAGCATGGTAACTTCTGCACCAAATGAAACAGCAAACTTTACACCCATGTGTCCGAGACCACCTAAACCAATCACCCCAACTTTTGTTCCTTCTTTCACGCCAACATAACGCAGCGGCGAATAAGTTGTAATGCCTGCACACAACAAAGGCGCAACGGCTTTCAAATCTAACTTCTCAGAAATTTTATGTACATATCTTTCGTCAACAACAATCTGTGTTGAATAGCCGCCTTGTGCAACAGTTACACCATCGCGTTCAATGGTGTTGTATGTGCCGGTCATTCCTTCTACACAATATTGTTCCAGTCCATGATTGCATGGTTCGCAATGTCTGCATGAATCAACCATCACACCCACACCCGCAAGATCACCTGTTTTAAATTTCTTTACGTTTTTACCAACGTTTACAACTTTGCCAACAATTTCATGACCAGGCACCATTGGATAAATTGAGTCACCCCATTCATCACGCACCTGGTGAATATCGCTGTGACAAACGCCACAATATAAAATATCAACCTGCACATCATTATCACCAACATCTCTGCGTGAAAATGAAAAAGGAGTTAATGATGATTTAGGATTATGTGCGGCGTAAGCTTTTACAGGTATCATAATTTTTTATTTTTTTAATGAATTATTACTCACTAATGGCTTTTATTATTCATCCACTGTTTCGCCTGTGTAAGCACTCACGGGCTCGCACGTGCAAACTAAATTTCTATCGCCATAAGTGTTGTTTACTCTTGCAACTGAAGGCCAAAATTTATTTAGCGTAACATAGTATAAAGGAAATGCTGCTTCTTTCCTTGTATAAGAATGACTCCATTCGTCTGCACAAACAACAGCTTGTGTATGCGGTGCATTTTTTAATGCATTATCTTTTTTATCTCCTTTGCCTTCTTCGATATTTTTTAATTCTTCACGAATGGTAAGCATTGCATCACAAAAACGATCAAGCTCTGCTTTGTCTTCACTCTCTGTTGGTTCAATCATGATTGTACCCGGAACAGGAAAGCTCATCGTTGGTGCATGAAATCCATAATCAATTAAACGCTTTGCAATATCTTCTGCTTCTACTTCTGCTGATTTTTTAAACGGGCGTAAATCAACAATAAATTCATGCGCACAAGTTCCGTTCGTTCCAAGATATAAAATATCATAATCATTTTCCAGTCTTGCACGCATATAGTTTGCATTGAGAATAGCATATTCACTGGCTTTCTTAACGCCGCTTTTCCCCAACATTCTTATGTATGCATAACTAATAAGTAAGATGGATGCAGAACCATAAGGCGCCGCGGAAACAGAAGCCCCCTTCCGACTTCCCCCGGTGGAGGAAGCCACCATCGCACTTACCTCGCCTTGCTGAGATGCATTATTATTACTTACTTCTTGGTTAATTGGATTTTGCCCTTCAATTTTTTTGTTATTTGAGTTAATATTTGAACGTTGAATAAGTGAGCCGTGTGCCTGGGTTTCTCCCCCACCGGGGGAGTTAGAGGGGGCTGGTAAAAATTCTTTGAGATGAGCCTTACAGCAAATCGGTCCCATGCCAGGTCCGCCACCACCATGCGGAATGGCAAATGTTTTATGCAAATTGAGATGACAAACATCAGCACCAATTAAACCCGGCGCTGTTAAACCAACCTGCGCATTCATGTTTGCACCATCCATATACACCTGCCCGCCATGCTGATGAACAATCTCTGTAATTTCTTTTACGGTTTCTTCATACACACCATACGTGCTTGGATACGTAATCATGATGCCGGCAAGATTTGCTGCATGTTGTTGTGCTTTTGCTTTCAAATCATTCACATCAATGTATCCATTTTCCAAAGCTTTTACAACCACCACTTTCATTCCCGCCATTACTGCAGATGCAGGGTTTGTACCGTGTGCAGAAATAGGAATGAGCATTACATTGCGATGTGCTTCATTATTATTTTCATGATAAGCTCTAATGGTTAACAAGCCTGCATACTCGCCTTGTGCGCCGCTGTTAGGTTGCAAACTGCACGCATCAAACGCAGTTATCTTACATAAATATTCTTCTAACTCTTTTATGATTTGCTGATAACCGCCGGCTTGTTCTTTTGGCGCAAACGGATGAATCTTGCTCCAGTGATTCCAGCTTAAAGGCATCATTTCTGTTGCCGCATTTAGTTTCATGGTACAACTTCCGAGAGAAATCATGGAAGTGTTAAGCGCTAAATCTTTGTTCTCTAAAGATTTTATATAACGCATCATTTCTGTTTCACTGCGATGCAAATTGAAAACAGGATGCATTAAAAATGTTGAACTGCGTTTTGCAAAAGAAGGAATATGTTCCGGCGCTGCATGTTCTTCTATTTCAAAATGCACCGGGTCAATATCATTTTCAAAACAATTAATTAAATCATATAAATCATCAATCATCGTTGTTTCATCCAAAGAAATTCCGATAAGATTTTGATTGATGAAACGAAGATTAATTTTTTGCCGTTCTGCTTTTTCTTTTATTGTTTTAATATCATCAGCCTTAACAACAATAGTGTCAAAATAATTTTGTGACAGAAGCTGAAACCCGCGTGCCGCAATGCTTTCAGCAACAATTTGTGTGAGCACTGCAACACGCTGCGCAATATTTTTCAAACCTTCTGCGCCATGATACACCGCATACATTGCCGCCATGTTTGCCAGCAATGCCTGTGCCGTGCAAATATTTGATGTTGCTTTTTCACGTTTGATGTGCTGCTCTCTTGTTTGTAAAGCCATGCGCAATGCACGATTATTTTGCGCATCAACACTTACACCAATAATGCGACCGGGAATATTTCTTTTGAACTCATCTTTTGCTGCAAAAAATGCTGCATGCGGACCGCCATAACCCAACGGCACGCCAAAACGTTGCGCAGAACCAACCGCACAATCTGCATCCAGTTCACCCGGCGGCGTTAATAATGTTAATGCAAGCAAATCAGTTGCCATTGCCACAAAAGCATTGTTGCTGTGCACCTGGTGAATAAATTCGCGATAATCTTCAATTGAGCCTTTATCATTTGGATACTGAACTATCGCTCCAAAAAAAGATTTATCAATTGCAGCAGTTTTATAATCACCAAAAATTAATTCAACGCCTATGGGTTTTGCTCTTGTAATTAATACATCTTTTGTTTGCGGAAAAATTTCATGGTCAACAAAAAATTTTGCACGTTCAATATGGTCATGGTCGCGGTTGAGTAAATTAAAAAACATCGTCATCGCTTCTGCAGCTGCAGTTGCTTCATCTAACAAAGAAGCATTGGCAATGGGCAGCGCAGTTAAATCGCTTACCATCGTTTGAAAATTCAGCAAACTTTCCAAACGACCCTGCGAAATCTCAGCCTGGTAAGGTGTGTATTGCGTGTACCAGCCCGGGTTTTCAAACACATTACGTAAAATAACCGAAGGCGTTATTGTATCATAATAACCCTGACCAATATAATTTTTAAAAATTTTATTTTTTAGAGAAATATTTTTGATATGTTGAAGATATTCATGTTCGCTCATGGCTTCCGGCAACTGTAATTCACCTTTCATGCGAATGGTTGAAGGCACTGTTTTATCTATCAGTTCATTCAAATTATTTGCGCCAATAACCTTCAGCATTTCACTGGTTTCATGCTCATCCGGTCCAATATGTCTATGAGAAAATTCCTTTGACTGCGATTCAAATAAATTCATATTTCTGTTACTTGTAAATTATAGTTGAAAAGAAAATAAAAAAGAAGCGCAAAGTTAAGCACTAACGGTTGTTATTAAAAGCGGAAGTGGAAAATCAAACAGACTGGCTCAG
>JAICKT010000355.1 GCA_025927795.1 Parafilimonas sp.
CTATTAAAGATGATGGGCCTGGCATTTCTGAAGAGATAAAACAAAATATTTTTGCCCCGTTTTTTACAACAAAAGAAATGGGCAAAGGCTCAGGTTTAGGTTTGGATGTTGTTAGCCGGATTATGCTGCAACATAACGGTTCTGTAAAAGTAAAATCAGAGCCTGGTGCAACTGAGTTTGAAATTTGTCTCCCGATTTAAGAAGCTGTTTGAATTGTTTGTTTGAAATTTTGTATGCGTTAGCGGTCAGGCGCTTTGGAAATCTCTTATCAAATATTTATAACTTTAAAAAGCGTCAGACCGATATATTTTTCTATTAACTCAACCAGCTTCTAAGACGATAAACTAATTTATATGGATCAGCCAATTATATTTATAGTAGATGATGATGTGCAGGTTTTACGTGCCATTACAAGAGATATTAAAAATAAATTCAGACAGGATTATCGCATACTCAGCACATCTTCTGCAAAAGAAATTTTAGACAGCCTGCTCGAATTAAAAAATAAAGGCGAAGCAGTGGCTATGTTTATTTCAGATCAACGTATGCCTGAAATAGAAGGCGTTGATTTTTTAACACAGGCAATGGGTTTTTATGATGATGCAAAAAAAGTTTTACTTACTGCATATTCTGATACAGATGCTGCAATCAAGGCAATCAATACTGTAAAGCTTGATTATTATCTTACAAAACCATGGGACCCGCCAGAAGATAAATTGTACCCTGTAATTAATGATTTGCTCGACGATTGGCAGAACGATTTTCATCCTGACTTTAAAGGCATTAAACTAATCGGTTATCAATACTCACCAAAGAGTCATATTATAAAAGAATTTTTATCGGGTAATTTAATTCCTTATCAATGGTTGGATGCAAGCGGAGAAGATGCACAGCAGTTAATGGCGTTAAACAATATAGAAACAAAAGATTTACCTGCCATATTTTTTGAAGATGGAACGTCTTTATTAAATCCACAAATAATTGATGTAGCAAAACGCATTGGCTTGAATCCTGAAGTAAAAAATGAAGTATATGATGTTGCAGTGATTGGTGCAGGACCTGCAGGTTTAGCAGCTTCTGTATATGGTTCTTCAGAAGGTTTAAAAACATTATTGATAGAAAGGAAAGCACCGGGCGGACAGGCGGGCACCAGCTCACGCATTGAAAATTATCTTGGCTTTCCAAAAGGTTTAAGCGGCTCTGATTTAACGCGGAGAGCAATTAGTCAATCAGTAAGATTTGGTACAGATTTTCTTTCGCCGCAATCTGTAAAAGCCATCGAAGTTCAAGACAACTACAAGAAAATAATTTTGAGTGATGATAAAATAATCATGACTAAAGCAATCGTAATTACAACAGGTGTTGATTATCGTCAACTAACAACACCAGGCATTGAAAAGTTTACAGGTGCTGGCGTTTATTATGGTGCAGCAAATACAGAAGCAGGTGCATGTAAACAAAAAGATGTGTTTATTGTTGGCGGCGGAAATTCTGCGGGGCAGGCGGCTATGTATTTATCAAAATTTGCGAGGCATGTAAATATTTTAATCAGAAGAGATAACTTGTCTTATACCATGTCATCTTATTTAATTGATCAGATAAAAACAGTGAATAATATTTCTGTTTGCACTTCGCGGGAAGTGATAGAAGCGCAGGGCGATGAAAGATTACAGCAACTGGTAATTAAAAATATTGCTACAGGAGAAACCTATACAGAAGATGCAGCAGCGTTATATATATTCATCGGCGCAAAGCCTTTTACAGATTGGCTGAGCGATGAAATTATTACCAACGACAAAGGCTTTATACAAACAGGAAGGGACTTGCAACGTTGTGATGATTTTAAAAAAATATGGAAGCTGGAACGTGATCCTTATTTACTGGAAACAAGTTGTGCCGGAATTTTCGCCGCGGGTGATGTACGCGCAGGCGCCATGAACCGTGTAGCGTCTGCCGTGGGAGAAGGTTCAATGGCAATTAGTTTTGTACATAAATATCTCGCAGAAATTTAGTATTCGTTAGCTATATTTTGCAATTTTTTTTCTTTCATAAAAAATAAAAGTTTTTAATTTTTAGTAGCACGATGTAATATCTGAAATATATCATTCAAAAATTCATCCGCCTAAAACGCTTACGATAAATACGTACATTTACGAGCCAAGTTTTTTCCATGAAAAAGACTGTGATTTGCCAGGGTTGCTGGGAGCAAATTCATGTTCCAATTCCTATCCGCGGCCCGTTTTCTTATCTGTTTAAACCTTTCGGCATCAAGAAAAGCCAGATGCATCCAAACCTTTGTACCATTTGCGAAAGCATGTTTACCAAAGTAAAAAAGCATAAACAAATACCCATTCCTGTAACTATACTTTTTGCTGATTTGCGTGGTTATACTGATCTCTCTCAACAAATTGAAACGCCGGAAATAAATCATTTGCTTCATTTTTTTTATGACCAATGCTCATCTGCTATGTGGGAAAGAGAAGGCATTATTAATAAATTTATAGGTGATGCAGTTCTTGCAATATTTAATTTTCCGCTGGTTAGAAAAGACCATGTATTAAATGCAGTGAACGCAGCTATTGAATTGCAAAGAAATTGCCATAATATAAAAAAAGAAATCGGTCTCGGAGAAGAACGCAATCTTGGAGTTGGTATAGGCATACATACCGGTGAATGTTTTATGGGCGAAGTAGGTACATCTTATAAAGATTTTACAGCCATAGGTCCTGTAGTTAACCTGGCATCAAGAATGCAGAGTGCTGCACATGCAGGTGAAATACTAATAACAGAAGAAGTTTATAATTCCGTAAAAGATAAGTTTGCTAATACAGAAAGCAGGACGGTGAATTTAAAAGGTATTAACCACCCGGTAGAAGCTTACGTAATTAATTATTGATATTCCCCCACTTATACTAAATAATCATGTAGCATTAACCGGTTTCAATAACCATACATCTTCGTGGTATAATCAACGCATTACTGCTTACTTAAAAAATCAATTAATTTAACCAGGTCATCTTCGTTAGAAAATGCTATTTTATTTTCTTTTATAAAAGATTCAATAGCTGCTTTTTTTTCGCTGAACATTTTAGTAATATTTTTTTTAGAAGCGGGCAAAAAATTATTGTTGTTATCTCCAATAAAAAATAAAGCTCTTTTCTCTAATGTTATTGTATTTTTTGCAACGAGTTTATAAGTCTGGCTGCCTGAATAATAAGCGTCAACAGATTCAATGGATGCAGTAGAAGACATTTGTCCATAAGCACCTTCTTTTTCAATGTTTCCCATTTTTATTATTTCAATCTTGCCAACTTTAGCAATAGCATTACCGTGTATCAATTCAATAAAAAGTTTATCAAAATAAAAAGTATCTGCTTGTATAGTTACATAATTAATCGAAGTTTCATTGCCAACTGACAGCGTATCTTTTGAAGGCGTAATATATTGCAGTTCGCTGGTAATGCGATTTAAATTAAAAGAAGCATGTGAAACGTTTCCGTCTTTATAGTGTATTACGCCCGGCATAAATTGCGAATACCTGAATATGTTACTGTCGGCTAAAACCTGTTCAATACTTTCTCCTGCTTTTACAGTCCATCGGTTTTTTTGCGCATACACATGGCTGCATATTACTGTTGTAAAAATTACCAAAAGAAAAAATTTTATAGTACGCATTGGTTTAATTTTAAATACAAATAAAATTATAAGCCATTGATTGCATTTTTACAATTAAATGCTTCAAGCTGGATCTAAAATAGCTGCAATGGAAATATCGTTGCATGTTTCGTTCTATCTGAAATTATAATTGCTGTTTCTTTTAAAATAAAAAAGCCGGTTTTAATCCGGCTTATGCATTTATACACTCCACAATTTATTTTTTCACATTCACGGTAACTGTTGCAGATAATTGTGAACCGTAAGAACGATGTAAGCCATCAGCCAATTGCAAAGTAAGCTTGTGTTTGCCCGGTGATAATGTAACAGTTGCTTCTGTTTGTGCTTTACCAAAATGAAGATGTGTAGAATCTTTTGGAATTACAGTGCCCATTGGAATAGAATCGCCTTCATCAATCAACAGGTGATGATGACCTGTGTTAGCAGCCATGCTGCCTGCTGTATCAAGCCCAATATCTGAAACACCCATTTCCACTTTGAAGGGAGAAGTTACAGTTTGACCATCTTTGAGATTCTTGAAAAAAACTTTTGCTCCGGCAGGTGCTGCTTCCATTGCAGGCGCAGCAGTTGTTGTGTCCGTGCTCATGGCGCTCATGGTATCTGTTGCAGTTGCAGATGTATCTGAAGTTGCTGAATTTTGTGTTCCTGAATTACAGGCAACTATTGTAATTAGTAATACTACAGTAACAAAATAAAATTTTCGCATAGTTTTTATTTCTGATTTATGAATAATAATGTACTAAGTTAATAATAACAATAAACAAGTTCACTATTTCATGAAGTGGACAGTCTTACTATAGCCACATACACTGCAGGCAATAAGCAAAATCAGCATTAATAATTGATTGTTCAGATCGATTAAATGCTCATGACATCTCTCAATATATTTATAAACAATTATTACTTTAGTACATTATGAAACAATTTTTGTTTTTATGTACCGCAGTGCTTATACTGGAAAGAATAAACAAAG
>JAICKT010000383.1 GCA_025927795.1 Parafilimonas sp.
ATATCAAACGACCTCTTAAAATTTAATTTCAAATTAGGCGACCATCAAATAAGCGGTCTTGCGGGTATGGCGTTTGAAGGCGGCAAAACAGAAACAGTTGGCGGTTCAGGTCGCGGCTTGCCGTTTGGTTTGCGGGTGCTGAATGTTGTATCAAGCAATTTAAGTGTGAATGGTTATTACGACCAATCTGCATTGATATCTTACATCTCGCAAGTGAATTATAGTTATAAGAATAAATATTTTGTAACCGGTTCTTACCGCGTTGACGGTTCAACTGCATTTCAAAAAAATAATCGCTATGGTTCATTCCCCGCAATCTCTGCTGGTTGGTTAGCAAGCAATGAAGATTTTTTAAGAGGAAACAATTTTATCACCAATCTTAAAATTCGCGCAGGATATGGTGTAACAGGTACGCAGGATATTGGTGCGTCGCGCTATCTTGGTTTATATTCATTAACGAGCCAGTATAATAATGAATCTGCAGCAACACCATCACAATTGCCCAGCCCGAATCTTACGTGGGAAAGTAAACATCAAACCAATATTGGTTTAGATGCCGAATTTTTTAAACGCATTTCTTTAACGGTTGATGTATATAATAATCTTACAAAAAATCTTTTGCTGCAGGTATCTCAACCATTATCTGTTGGGTTTGAAACAAGATGGGAAAACTCCGGCGAGATTCAAAATAAAGGATTAGAAATTGCTTTATCAACACAAAATATTCAGAGCAAAAATTTTAACTGGACGACAGATTTTAATATCAGCTTCAACACAAATAAATTAAAAGCATTACCTGCAAGTTTTATAAAAACAGGCGACTGGGCAATCTCGCAGATTTACAGAAATGGCGGAAACCTGTATGAATTTTATATGCCTGTTTGGTTGGGTGTTGACCCGCAAACCGGTTCGCCATTGTGGCAAAAAGTTACGAAGGATAATAATGGTAATGTTACCGGAACTGAAGCTACATCAAGCTATGCAGATGCAACTTTGCAGGAAGTGGGTTCTGCGCTGCCAAAATACCAGGGTGGTTTTACAAACACATTTTCATACAAAAATGTTTCATTAAGTGTGAATGCTTATTTCTTATATGGAAACAAAGTTTACAGCAATGACTTGCGTTTTGTAATGAATGATGGGAATGAACCTTACTACAACCAGCTTGTGCTGCCGTCAGGTTACAGCATTTGGAGCAAGCCCGGCGATATAGCAACGAATCCAAGTCCGCAAAACGAAGCGAATTCGGTGGAAGTTTCAACAAGATATTTAAAGAATGGAAGCTTTATACAGATACGCAATATTTCGCTTGGTTATAATTTACCGCAAACTTTTGCAAACAGATTAGGCATGGATGATATTGCTGTTTCTGTTTCTGCAGATAATGTGTATACGTTTACAAAATTTCTCGGGCAAGACCCGCAAACAACTATTCAGCCTGCTGCGTTTGTAACACCTGGTGTAAATGATTTTAAGTATCCGAACAATCATCAGTATCTTTTAAGCATCAACGTAAAATTTTAATTCAGCCATGAAAAACTATATATATCATTCAATAAAATTTTTTATGACGAAGGTTGTTTCAATGCGCAATATTGTTGCAGCAACAGACTGGCTTAGTCTTAAAAGACTGAGCCAGTCTATAGGCAGATATAATTATATAAGCGCTTATATAATTATTGCATTTGCATGTATTATTTCATTCAGCAGTTGCATAAAAGATGTTACGCCGAGCGATTCCATCACAACAGAAACACTTACATCAACAACAGAAGGTTTAACCAATGCGGTGAACGGCGCTTATGCTTTGTTTAAAGACCATGTTGAATTTAACGGCACTGCAGATGATAACAACATGTATTTGCGCCAATATTTTCAGTTGAGTGATTTTGCAAGCGATGATATCACGTGTGCGCAGGTAACAGAAGACCCGTTGTTTTATAGTTTTAGTTTAGACCATTCGCCTACACAAACCAACACAAGATATTTTTGGTACATCTCCTATAAAATCATTAACGATTGTAACACTGTAATTGCAGCAGTTGATTCAAGCACCACTGACCCAACACGCAAGCAACTTATAGGTGAATGTTATTTTTTGCGTGCATTTACAAGTTTTAATCTTACAAGATTATTTGCAAAGCCTTATTCACTTGATAAAACTGCGCCCGGAATTATTTTAAGAACATCAACTGATGACCCCGCACAAAAAGCAAGAGCAACAGTTGAAGAAACATATAATCAAATTGTAAACGATGCAAAAAAAGCAGCAGATTTAATGGACCAGTCACGTGGTGTAATGTATGCAACGAGGGAAGCAGCGTGGGCTTTGCTTTCACGGGCATATTTATATATGGAGGATAATAAAGATGCTGCAGACTATGCAACAAAAGTAATCAACTCAGGAAAATTTTCATTAGCATCAGCTACAGCATTTCAATCTATGTTTGCGAACGCTGTGCAAAGCAGTGAAACAATTTTCTGCATTGCGTTTACTGCAAAAGAAGATTACGGAAAATTTGGTTCGATTGCTTCGATGATTTATTCTGATGGTAACAGTGGTTGGGGCGAAGAATATGCATCACCATCAATCCGTAATTTGATGAATGCTCATCCTGAAGATGTGCGATGGAAATATATTGTTCCTTTAGAAGACGGAAACGGTGGTATCCAGGAAAAAAATGGTATTCCTATTTATTATATCACAAAATTTTCTTTCCAAGATGGAAGTCCAACGTTGAGCTCGCCGATTATGTTTCGTTTGGCAGAAATGTATTTAAACCGTGCAGAAGCAAATGCAAAATTGGGAAATACAAAAGCTGCGTTAGATGATGTAGATGCCATAAGAAAAAATCGTGGTTTACAATCAAGTTTATATAATGGTGTAGTACCTGCGGGTTCAACAGCATTAAAAGTTGTATTGAATGAAAGACGTATAGAGCTTGCATTTGAGGCGCAGCGTACGTATGATGTGTATAGAAATAATTTGCCGATGAACAGAACATACTGGGGCTATCATTTGCCGGGATTGAAAGAAACGGATATTGATTTATCGAAAGACCCGACAGGTTATCCCAATGAAATTATTCAGCCGGATGACCCGCGAATTATTTATTATATTCCGATTGATGAAGTGCAGAGTAATCCGTTGTGTGTGCAGAATCCGTAGAGATAATTTGTGAATTAGTCAATTTGAAAATTTGAAAATGGAATAACTAATAGTGAAGTGATTTAAAATTTATGAAATACAAATATCATAATGGTCTTTGAACGTCATGTCGAGGTACGAGACATCTCTATAATTTGATACTGTAAAAATGTTTGGATTTCTCCTTCGTCGAAATGACGTTGATGAATATTGTTTTAAATTTAAATAATTATAGCAGGCAATAAAATCATTCAAATGAAAAAAACAAATCTTACCATTTTAATAGTTGCATTAATTGCAGCAATTAATTTTTCTTCCTGCAAAAAAGATTCTAATAAACCAACACCGTTTGTTTTTTATAGTGTAAGTATTGATGGTGCAACGGTTACATTCACCAACGAATCGAAAGGTGCAACAAGTTATGAATGGGATTTTGGTGATGGTTCAACATCAACCGATGAAAGTCCAACGCATACTTATCCCGGCAAAGGGAAATATGTTCCCACATTGTATGCAACGGCTGCAGACGGCACAAAAGCAGAGGCATCAACTGTGTTGCATATTGCAAAAACATCTCCTATAAAATTAGATGATCATTCCCTTGCAGACTGGGATACTATTTCAGCCAATGTTGTAGTAGCCGGTGCAAATTCAGGCAACTTTATCAAAGCAAAATATGATTACGACGCGAATTATATCTATCTCTATTTCGAACAAAACACCACAAAAGCTGACGGCAATATTTATGACGTTTATTTAGATGCGGATAATGACATAACAACGGGTTTATTAACCGGTGATATACCAGGTGGCGCTTACGAAGTTTTATTGGAAGGAACTGTATTCGATGATTGGTTAGATCCATATTATTTTATTGGAACAGATCAACAGAATTTTGGTAACTATACACCTCAGTCAATAAGCGAATTTTTTAAGCTGGGAACGGTTGTGCAGGATGGTAGCGTACAAAAATTTGAGTGGGCAATCAGCAGAAGTAAAATAAAAGGTTTAACCGGTAAAGCTGTGAGAATTGGTGTGCAGGCTGCAGCGAATGACTGGAGTGCAGAGATTGGTTTTTCTCCTGATTTAGGAAGCGATTCTTATTTGCTGGATATGAGTGAATGAT
>JAICKT010000182.1 GCA_025927795.1 Parafilimonas sp.
TGAAACGAATTAAAAAAGGAGAGGAGCTTTTTGTAAATTACAATGCAAGTCCAAACGATAAAACAAAAGTTTGGTTTGACAAGAGCAAGTAATGTGCAAATTTAAACCGTGAAAAGCTATGCAATTTGCTAATTTGCTAACTTAATGTTTACACCAATCATAAAATTTGTTCCTGCTGCAGGATAATAATAATTATCATTCACAACTTCACCATTAAAAACATAAGGATAAGTATTTGCGTTTGGCTCATATAGTTTATTAAAGAGGTTATTCACCGCAACAATAAAATTTATTTGATTAAATAATTTTTTATACAAAGAATAATTCAATCTGAAATCTTCTGTAAAATAAGATGGCAGCATGCGGTTATTATTTGATGTATTATCTAAATATTGTTTGCCAACATATTTACTTACAAAACTGACTTGCATATTTTTCAAAGGAATAACGGTTATTGTTGCTGCAGAAATTGTATTAGGTGAAAAAGAAATATCTGTGTTTATATGCTGAACAGCCTGCTGACCGATATAATTATAATCAGCATCATAGTTATCCAAATATTCAGTGAAAGATTTTATTTTATTTGTGCTGAATGTAACATTAGCATTTGCATTTAACCATGAAGCAAATGCAGCGCCAGCCTGCAATTCAATGCCTGCACGATAACTGTTAGGCACATTAATTCTTGTATAACTTCCCACGTCATTTATTTTTCCTGTAAGCACCAATTGATCTTTGTACAACATATAATAAAATGTTGCAGAAAAATTATAGTTCCTTTTTTTTCTTTCAATGGCAGCTTCAAAATCGTGTAATGTTTCTGCTGTTGGTTGTTGCTGAAGGCTTGCTTCAAAATCATCGCGGTTAGGTTCTTTATGTGCTAATGCATAACTTAAATATGCATTCCATCCATTGTAATTATAACTGATGCCGGCTTTGGGATTGAAAAAATTAAAGCCTCTTTTTATAAATAAAGTTGGATTGTCTTCAAAACCTTTCATATCATGCATTACATGTCTCAATTGCATATCTGCAAACGTGCTCCATTTATTATTGAAGCTGTGCATCCATTTTGCGTAAATATTTTCATCTGTTTTTGTTGCAGGGAAATAATAATACTGATAGTCTGATGGAATTTTTACAGAGCTCCAAATCAACCTTCCGTAATGCTTGCCATCATATTCACTCCAACTTCCGCCAATGGTTAATTCATCTTTTGTTGTTTTATATTGAAGCGAAGCTATTTGTCCGTAAAAATAATTGTCAAGCCATAATCTTCTAATAACATCTGCAACTGATGTATCATTCAAATTATAATCGCTTAAATTTTGCTGTGCTTTGTATTCTTCATAATAACCTTTACCACGCACTAAAAACAAAGCCGTATTAAATTTCCAGTTGCTGCTAAAATCATGATCGAAAAATAATTGATAATGTGTTTGTGTATAATTATCTGTTTGATTGTTGTAAGGAGTTCCTGGTTTTTCTGTTCCCGCAGGATTATAAGTTCGATTAATTTGCAAACTATCAAATGGAATTCCATACCATGCCTGGTAAGTTTTTTCTTTACCCGAAAAAATATTCAACCGCAAAATATTTTTATTGCTGATGTATGCGGCAGAAGTGTAAAAAGATTTTAAATGACTGAAAGCTCTGTCAATATAACCATCACTTGTAATGCGACTTAATCTTGCATCAATTGTAAAATGATTTCCAAGCAAACCACTGCCAAGTTTAATTGTGTTTTTCCATGTGTTAAATGAGCCGAAACTATTATCCGTTTCTGCGTAAGCTTTTTTATTTATTTCATTTGTACTGATGTTGATAGTTGCACCAAAAGCACCTGCACCATTTGTTGAAGTGCCAACGCCACGTTGTATTTGTATTGAATTGGCTGATGAAACAATATCGGGTAGGTCAACAAAATAAGTTGCTAAGCTTTCTGCATCGTTAAACGGAATGCCATTTAATGTAACGTTGATGCGTGTTGCATCTGTGCCGCGAATATGAATGCCTGTATAGCCAACGCCATTGCCCGCATCAGTAGTTGTAGTTACAGATGGAGTTTGATTAAGAACGAAAGGCAGATCTTCACCCAAATTAACTTTTGCAATTTCATTCTTACTGATGTTTGTTTTTGTGAAGGGCGCTTTATCAGATGCACGTACTGAGGATACTTCAAGAGGTTCTAAAGATGCTGTTGCTTCTTGTAAAATAATATTTAATGAAACATTTTTTTCCAGATTTATTGTTGAGTCAAATATGTTCATTCCAACAAACTCAATGAGCAAATTATAATCTGATGCCGAATGAAGATTTGTAAAACTGAATTTGCCTTGTTTATCTGTTTGTGTTTTTAATTTAAAATTTTTTTGACTGATTGTAACCGTTGCGCCTTTTAATATATGATTATTATTATCAGCAACAATTCCGGTTAAATTGTTTTGTGCTGTTGTAACAAATGCAATTAATAAAAAACCAAGTGTTCCCAAAAATTTCTTCATCTTATCATTTTTAAAATTCAACAAATGGGAACAAGGAATAATGCGGAAGAATGTGCGGCATGTGAAGCTCACCTTCCCTTCGCAGGTATTACCCTGTTCAGGTTCTACGGGTGTAATCTCAGCCTTCAATTAAGAAAGCACCCCGGGAATTCAAAGTTTATAAACTTTGTTTTGCAAATTTATACAGAAATTTAGATTGGCTGTAACCTTTTATTTTATTCTTCGTTACACACAAAAACCAAATTATGCAAAAGATATTTTTATGCTTATTAATTACGCTTGGCGCATTTAATTTAAACGCGCAGAATGTTGTGCACGACGCCAATGCACAGGTACGCAACGTTGGCTCGTTTAACAAAATAAGAGTTTCAAGTGCCATCAGTTTATATTTATCTCAAGGCAATACGCAAGCCGTTGCAGTAAGCTCAGAAGACCCGGATGCAACTGCAAAAATTCTAACAGAGGTGAATAATGGTATTTTAAAAATTTATGTTGAAAATGGTTTCTGGAATAAATGGAATTGGGGAAATAAACATTTAAGAGCTTATGTAACTTTTACCCAGCTTGAAATGTTAGATGCTTCAGGTGCAAGCAGTGTAGAGTTAACAGACCCAATAAATGTTGGTGATTTTAAATTGATTTTATCTGGCGCCAGCAGCATGAAAGGAGATATAAAAGGCGGCGTATTTGATTTTGATGTGAACGGTGCTTCAACAGCTAAAGTAAATATTAAAGCAACTTCATTAAAGTTATCTGCAAGTGGCGCCAGTACATTTAAAGGTGATGTAAGTGCAGATAAAATGGACTATGATATAAATGGTGCTTCTACCACAGATGTTGATGGTACCACAACCGATTTAATAGTTTCTGCCAGCGGTGCCAGCAATTTCAGAGGTGGAGATTTGCAAGCAGTAAGTTGTAAAATTGAAGCCACCGGTGCATCATCCGCAAATATTAATGTGAGTAAAACAATTGATGCTACTGCCAGTGGCGCAAGCAGTATTCATTATGCCGGTGATGCAACTATATCTAAGATTGATGTTAGTGGAAGTTCAACAGTAAAAAAGAGAAGTTAATAGATTGAATTAAGTTTTGCCTGATAGCTCTGCTGCCTTATCTTTGCCGCCCACATCGCGAGGTAGAGCAGCGGTAGCTCGTCGGGCTCATAACCCGAAGGTCGGAAGTTCGATCCTTCCCCTCGCAACAAAAAATAAGAGCCTCGAAAGAGGCTTTTTTAATTTATGAAATCTGGTTTTGTAAACATATTTGGTAAACCTAATGCAGGCAAAAGCACTTTATTAAACGCTTTGATTGGCGAAAAACTTGCTATTGTTTCATCTAAAGTGCAAACTACCAGGCATCGTATAAAAGCTTTTCTTTCAAAGCCTGGCGAGTATCAAATTATTTTTTCTGATACACCAGGTATCATCGAACCTAAATATAAGCTGCATCAGTACATGATGAAAAATGTAAAAAGCGCTTTGGAAGATGCGGATGTGGCTTTATTACTTGCAGATGCTACTGAAGATAAAAATGAAGTGGATAACCTGTTTAAAAGTATAAATCTAAAATCGCATTCAATATTGATTTTAAACAAGATAGACAAACTGTCAAATAATAAGGTTGATGAAGTAAAATCGTTTTATGAAAAGCAACCTTACGCCAAGAATCTTGTTACAATCTCAGCTTTAAAACAATTTAATCTAAATGAATTATTAACAAAAATTCTTGAACTTTTACCGGAAGGTGAACCATTTTATAATGAAGATGAGCTTACTGATTTGCCAACCAAATTTTTTGTAAGCGAAATGATACGTGAAAAAATTTACGAACTATTCAGCGAAGAAATTCCGTATCAAACGGCAATTGTGATTAATGAGTTTAAGGAAAAACAAAGCTTGATAAAAATACAGGCAGATATAATTGTACAGCGTGAAAGTCAGAAAGCAATTTTATTGGGTGAGAAAGGCAGTATGATAAAAAAACTTGGAACAATGGCAAGACAAGACATTGAAAAGTTTCTTCAGCAAAAAATATTTTTGCAACTCTTTGTAAAAGTTAAGCCGAAGTGGAGAGACAATGAATTGCAATTAAAAGAATATGGTTATTAATGTCTGATGTGCGATTTGTTGATGTCTGAAATAAGTATTATATAAATCAAGAAATCAGAAATTGGAAAATCAAAAATTATTATGGGTTTTACAGTAGCAATAACAGGCAGACCAAACGTTGGCAAAAGTACTTTGTTTAATCGTTTATTAGAACAACGAAAAGCAATCGTTGACAACATTAGCGGTGTTACAAGAGACAGGCAATATGGTGTTGCAGATTGGAATGGGAAAACCTTTAATGTAATTGATACAGGCGGATTTGTACCAGATAGTGAAGACATTTTTGAAACTGAAATTCGTAAGCAGGTTCATATTGCAATTGATGAAGCAGATGCAATAATTTTTATGACAGACGTAACATCTGGCATTACCAATCTTGATGAAAGTATGTCTGAATTATTGCGCCGCACTACCAAGTCGGTCTTTCTTGTTGTGAACAAGGTTGATAATAACGAGCGACAGCTGGATGCTACAGAATTTTATAGTCTTGGTTTTGAAAATATTTTTTTCTTAAGCAGTATGAGCGGCAGTGGAAGCGGTGAATTGCTGGATGCATTGGCCGCGTTAATGCCGGAAGAAAAAAATGAAGAAACTAAAAATGAACTACCGCGCTTTGCGATCATTGGTCAGCCGAATGTCGGTAAATCTTCTTTATTGAATGCCTTGGTAGGATCAGAACGCACTATTGTAAGCGAAATAGCAGGTACTACACGCGATACAATTCACACACATTATAATTTGTTTCAGAAAGATTTTATTTTAATTGATACTGCCGGCTTGCGCAAAAAAAATAAAGAAAAAGATGACCTTGAATTTTACTCTGTGATTCGTGCAATTAAAGCAATGGATGAAGCAGATGTTTGTTTACTGTTACTCGATGCTGAAAAAGGAATAACAGCGCAGGATGTAAGTATATTTTCATTAGCGGCAAGAAAAGGAAAAGGAATTGTTCTTTTAGTAAACAAATGGGATTTAGTTGAGAAATCAACACACACTGCAAAAGAATATGAGAAACAATTAAAAGAAAAGATTGCGCCCTTTACTGATGTGCCGGTAATATTTATTTCGGCAAAAGAAAAAACAAGAATTTTTAAAGCAATGGAAGCTGCGCTGGATGTTTATGAATCTCGCAAAAGAAGAATCTCCACAAGTAAATTAAACGAAGTAATGCTTAAAGCAGTTGAAGCATATCATGCGCCGGTTGTTCGCGGACATACCGTGAAAATAAAATATATAACCCAGTTACCAACGGCCGTGCCTTCGTTTGCTTTTTTTACAAATTATCCTGATGATATTAAAACACCTTATAAAAATTATTTAGAAAATCAATTGCGCGCTTCGTTTAATTTTAAAGGTGTGCCGGTAAGAATATTTTTCAGAAAGAAATAGTTGAGAAAGTCTGGAGACTTTTCGCATAGTGCTGCGGAGTCAGGAGACTTCGCAGCGCATTATTTTTTTAAGCTGATAGATTTTTTTGATGAGCCTGCCCGGGATTATTTCGTGCATATTTGTTTTTTATCTGTCTCAATGAATTCGCTTTGCTCATTTGCAGTGGAAAGCACGGTGAA
This sequence comes from Parafilimonas sp., assembly GCA_025927795.1. GTDB lineage: Bacteria > Bacteroidota > Bacteroidia > Chitinophagales > Chitinophagaceae > Parafilimonas. Next base: position 6,184 of record JAICKT010000182.1, read on the forward strand.
GATTTGTGCTTTGCCTTTGTGCCGTACTTGAAACGTAAAGCCCGTACTATTGCCTAACAATGATTTAAAGCTGATGGCGCCAAAGAATTGTTTTATTTTTTTACCCAACTTTCAAAGAAAATTTTATACACCTGAACTGATGCAGAAATAATAAAAACTGCGCCCATAATAATATTTAAAATTTTGTGACTGGCTTTTAATTTTCGTATGAGCCAGTTACCGCCATGTATATAAATTGCCTGTCCGCTTAACGTACCAAGACCTGCACCAATTGTAAAGAAATTGAAATCTGTTGCAGTTGGTTTTACTGTACCATTATGTATAAAATAAGTTCCCCAAAAAAACCAAAATGGAATTTGCATTGGATTAATTACACTCAACATTAAACCCAATAAAAAACGATTAACATTATTATTAATTAAAAACCCTTTGCTCTTTGGCTCTTTTTGTTTTATAGCTTTTCTAATGCTTATAAAACCAAGCGTAAAAAAAAGTAATACTGTAAACCAACTTACATAATTAAACAGCATTTTATTGTGCATTATCCATCCGCTGCTGTTTAGGGCAAGGCGTAAATAAATAACTTCTATAATGGCGCCGGCAATGCTAAACAACCATGCGTTTTTAAAACTTTCTTCAACAGAAATCTGTGTTGCCAAAACATTTAAATTACCTAACGGCAATTGCCCTAAAAAACTAATGGAAAAACCGGCAAATAAAACAGGCAGCAGTTCAATCATAGTTTGTTTTTAAATGTTGCATTGCAGGTCTAATTGTTTCATAAGTTTTGTATGGCGTCTTGATTGCCGGAACATTTTAACGCCTTTCCAAAACGGAATATATTGTATTCCTTTTTTATAATTGATGCGCCCGATTTCATACATATATTTCCAATGTTGCGCAATAATGTTTATTGCCTGCATGTAAGTTAAATTAATGTCATAAATATGATTTGGTTCGCTGCCAACACCATTATATTCAAGTATAGAAATATTTTTTCCCTGCCGCAAATCTTCAAGCGAAGTTGTTTTTACATCATACCTGCCATAATAAAGGTTTTTGCTGTATAAATTTATTTTATCTATTACGTTTATTAACTGTTCATCAATTTTATTTTTTAAATTGATAAAATTGGCGCCACGATTATGATTGCCCAATTCATTTAAAAAATATTTTTCATTGGCAGGAATAATGTAGTTTAAGTTTTTTTTGTGTTTAATTTTTTGTTCATCTGCCATCATAAAAGCTTTGGGATGATTTTCTATTAACTGTTTTAACGTTGATTTTCCATCACCGCTCACGTGCAAATATTCTTTTGCAATCAAGCCTGTAATCATTCCCTGCATGTTTTTTTCACCATCGGGATAACGTACATAAAAAATACTTAACTCAAGCGGTGAGTTTATTATTGCCTGAATAATATAATCGAAAGGCAACAGTGAATGATATGTTTTAAGTTGTTCTGCATTTTCAATTTTTCTGAACAATAAACCTTTTGTACCAACATCGGGCTTTGCTGCAACAGGAAATTGTAAGCCTGCGTCTTTCATCTTGCATAAAACATTTTCAAATTTTTCAGATGATTGTACACAAATGCTTACAGGAGAAAATTCACGTGGTAACTGTTCAAACATTTCACTTTTAGTCTCACCTTCAAAACCGCTGAAATACATAGTTGGATTTACATTTGAAAAAAACCAAAAACTGCCGCTTCTTAACCAATAGTACAGCCATAAAAAAATAAATGGCATATAAATAATATTAAATGGTAAACGTTCCCAGTTAAAAGCTTTTTTCAACCAACCAATTTTTAGTGGCGCAAAAATAACATGGCGGCTTTATGTAGCAACAGTTTGTTTTAAAATACAAAATGGTTTGTTTTATTTTTGAAATTATCAAACAGTATTTATGCAAATTCCGCGCATGGCAGATATGATAATAAATGGTGAGACACCTGAGATTTTGTTTTGGGTTGGATGTGCAGGCAGTTTTGACCAGCGTGCACAAAAAATAACCAGGGCTTTTGCTATTATTTTAAATAAAGTTGGAATTAAGTATGCGATACTTGGCAAAGAAGAAGCTTGCACAGGCGATCCGGCACGCAGAGCAGGCAATGAATTTTTATTCCAGATGATGGCATATAATAATATCCAGGTTTTAAATAATTATGGCATCAAAAAGATTGTAACTACATGTCCGCATTGCTTTAATATTTTTAAGAATGAATATCCGGAGCTTGGAGGAAATTATGAAGTGATTCATCACACAACATTCTTACAACAACTAATTGATGAGGGCAAGATAAAATTAAAAGAAAATGGCAGTTTTAAAGGAAAGAAGATTACATATCATGATAGTTGTTATTTAGGTCGTGCAAATAATATTTATGAAGCA
>JAICKT010000189.1 GCA_025927795.1 Parafilimonas sp.
ACACAAAAATATTTGCTTTAGCTATTGGAGCAATCGCAAATATTTTTGCCAACGCACGGGCAAACAACTTAATTAATCAACCGTATTCAGGATGTATTATCTTCATCAACCAATAACAGGATTATTATTAAAAATCACTCAACTTTTTTCAGGACGGGTCAACCAAATGGGTTGCATGTATGCACGGCTTGACGCTGCAGAGTTGCCAAGTTCACCACCTAAAATCAAAAAAGGTTTATCATTAACTATGAGTTGTGTTTTATCATGCGTGGTTTTAAGATGTGGTATAGATGTTTGCGCTGGTGCGTGCAAACTCAACAAAATTACACTGCATAATACGCAATACCATTTTCTTTTTATTGCATGAAGAAAAAATATTTTAATCATGTACGTAAACTTAAGAGATATGCTATTTTTCTTTTATGCTGAAAGCTTTCATCTGCGAATTATTAATAGCACATAATAAGAATTTTTTATTCCCTGTTGTTATCATTTTCAAATCTCTTACATCGCCATCAACTATCAAATTACTTTCAACAGGATTAACTGCATTAAATTTTCCTTTACCAATTCCTTTTAATAATAAGCCGTACGAGGCATCATAAGCGCCGGGCATAACCGATGCTTCATAATCATTGCCTGCAAGAATAATATCTTTTATACCATCATTATTTACATCAATAACAACAGTTGCATTTACAGGTGCAATTTGTGCCTGCAATGGAAAAGGATGAAATGTAAACACACCTTTGCCGTTGTTCTCAAACCATCCGCTTCTTGTTTCATTGCAATGCAAAACGGTTGCGCCTTCCATCATTTGCGGTGTAAATATTTCATTCATCGAAGCTTTTGCATACGGTGTATTTTGTTCAAATGTATTTTTTATAGAAGGCATTTGCCTCGCCCAATCATCTCTTGATATACCTGATGACAATTCATATTTACCATCATTGTTTTTTATGTAATAACAAAATATCGGTTCTATTACACTATTACCGTCAAAATCTTTTGCAACTAATTCAGCAGGTTTTTTTTCATCAATATGAAAAGGATTATTTAAACCTAAATTGCCAGCCACCAAATCAATATCACCATCACCATCTACATCAGTTGCAGTAAGGCTTTTCCAAAAACCCTGTAAATTATTGATGCTGCTTTTATCAGTTATTTCTGTAAATGCTGTTCCATTATTTTTAAAAATTCGTATCGGCATCCAATCGCCAGCAATGATGAGTTCAGGCTTTTTATCACCATCAATATCTGCCCAAACCGCAGCATTAATTAATCCTGCATTTTCCAATGCAGGGCAAACTGTTTTTGTAACATCAACAAATTTTCCATGGTCGTTGCGCAGCAAATAACTTCTCGGCGATTGCGGATACGCGCCAAGCAAAACTCTTCCGCCAATAAAAACATCTGTATCGCCATCACCATCAAAATCAGCCACAGCAAGGGTTTTAGCGGGTGTGCGTATCAGCGCAGACATTGCATGTTCATCCAAACTAAAATTTCCTTTGCCATCATTCAAATACAAACGCGGACGATAATAAGATGAAGTAATATCAAACTCGCTGCTGCCGCTGGCAATAAATAAGTCAAGGTCACCATCGCCATCTGCATCAAACAAAGCGCTTTGCATATCTTCTTCATATTTGTTGCCGGTTACCAAATCTTTTCCGGCAAAACTTCCATTGCGTTGTTGTATAAAAATTTTTCCGGATTGCTGAAATGCGCCACCGATAAAAAAATCTTCGAGCCCATCACCATTCACATCACCGGTACTTATAAACGGACCTTCCTGCGAAAATTTTTGCATGATGAGCGGCTGAAACTGGTAATCGAAAAACGGCGTTTCTTTATGCAGAAAATCGGTATTGATGTTTTGTGTTACATCAGTAAATAAAGAATCTGTATGTGCTGATGCTGGCTGATATTTTTCATTTGCATTTTTATAATCTGCACTTAATAATGTATCAACCGGAGGATGTTGTATGATTTGCATGTTGCCATCAGACCAAATAATTTTTATTGAATCCGGAACATTATTTCCAAAGCCAAAATGCAACCTGCTATCAACCGATGAAAGATAACCGCGAACAGGATAAGCTTCCTGCATTTGCGTGATGCCTTTGCTGTACGCAATTATTTTCGTGCCGATGCCATCTTTATTGTTTGCATCTCCATTTAATTTTATAGCGAGATAATTATTTGTGTGCGACGTGTCATTGCTTGTGCGCAAATCATTTTGCATAATGAATGCTTCGCCATTAATATTATTGGTGACGATATCAAGGTCGCCATCATTATCTAAATCTGTGTAAGCAGCGCCGTTTGAAATAGATGGTTGCGTAATGCCTGCCTGCTGCGATACATCCTGAAATAAAAATCCATTTTCATTTTTATATAAATAATTATGCAGCGATACACTGCCCAGCGCAGTAAGATGTTCAATGAAATTTTTACGTTGTTGCGGGTCGTTTTCCGGTACACCGGTCTGCATAACTGTATTATACTTATACTGCAGGAAATCTATGTTGGTCGGGTCTCTGCCTAAACCGTTTGTTATGTGCACATCTTTCCATCCATCGTTATCAAGGTCAGCAATTAAAACACTCCAGCTCCAGTCTGTTTCAGCAATGCCAGCCATTTCACCCACTTCGCTAAAAAAAGGTTCGCTTCGATTATTCATGTGGCGCACACCATTATTTAGTTGCAACATGTTATGAATGTATTCAGGCTGATAACCTTTTTGCATTTCCAATTCATGCCGCTGCTGACTTAAAAAAGAATACATCATTTTTTTACGCTCATTAGTTTCAGGTTGCATATCCAGCGTAATAATATCGGGCAAGTCATCATTGTTTACATCAGCAGCATCTGTACCCATGCTTGAATAACTTTGATGTTTTATAGCTGATGCGATGCAGTTATTAAACGTGCCGTTTTTATTATTCAGCCACAATAAATCATTACGTATATAATCGTTGCATACGTATATATCAGGATAACCATCATTATTCGCATCTGTTACAGCAACACCCAAACCATTTCCATCTTCAAAAATTCCTGCGTTTTTTGATACATCTTTAAACACAGGATGGTTCATATCATTTGGTATGCCTTCATTGTGATACAGTTTATCTGCTGCAATTGCATTGCTGTCAATCTTTACATCTCTGATATCGTTTGGACGGTTATCATTTAATGTATGATTGAGCAAATACATATCTGGCTTGCCATCTTTATCATAATCAAAAAATACTGCCTGTGTTGAAAAAGATGTATCAGCTAATCCATACTCAGCAGCTTCTTCTTTAAAACTCACTTCACCATTTGAAAGATGCTGATTAATGAACAGAAGATTTTTACGCTGAGCACCATTCACCTTTCCTGAAACACACACATAAATATCAGCCCAGCCATCATTGTTTATATCCATTATACTTACACCGGTGCACCATGCGTTTGTTGAAACGCCTGCTGATTGCGTTACATCTTTAAAATGCATATTGCCTTTGTTAATATAAAGACGTGAACTTACCTGGCTGCCTGTAAAAAAAATATCTTCCAAACCATCATTATTAAAATCACCAATGCCTACACCGCCGCCCATGTATGTATATTCATTTACAAACATGTTGACAGAGTCGTTCTCTATGACTGTGTTTTTAAAATTTATTCCTGTTGAAGAAGATGGCAACAAATCGAAATAAAAGCCGCTTTGTTTTTTTGTTGATGTGCAAGACACAAAAATTAAAAGAACAGATATAATTATTGCGATAAAATTTTTCATAACAGAAAAGTAACCCGATAATTTCAGTTTTGATTTAAAACTATACTGCGGACGAAACAAGGAATCACCTGGTACCTATGACTAAAACATTTACTTTTTATCCGCCACCAAATACACTACACTTCGCGGTGGTAAGCTTACTTTAATAGTACCATTTAATGGTGCTGAATATGCTTTAATGTTTGCATAATTTAATGGACCACCGGTTGCAGTTGAAGGTCCTGTTCCGTTCACATAAACTTGTCCTGAAAAATCTCCATTATCCGTTCCGCCTGTAAGCACATACCAATAATATTTACTGCCTGCCGGGAAATGCTGAAAGTCGACAGACACAACATGACTAAGCTTTCCGGAATTTATAATAACTGTTCCAGCCTGTCCTGATGAAAAAGTAGAAGAGTACGTTGTTATATCTGAATTGGTGGCACGAAGCGTATCATATACCATCCTGTCTCCGAAAAATTGACTGAAATAATATTGATAGAAAAATGCCGGTCGCGGATTCCATGACGGAGCATTGGGCTCATCGCCGATATTAAATAAACCCTGGTCATCGCCGTTATCATAACCATTTGCAAGGTCCCAGCGGCTGGCTTCACCAAAACCATTTTTTATAATAGCACCTAAAGTTTTGGCTAAATGCACGCCCGCAATAAATGATACATTTTGTTTTGAACCCGTTGCTCTTATGTTCCATTCCGTCATAGCAATGGGTTTTATATTCACTCCTGCTGCTGAAATTTGCTGCTTAATATAATCCATTGCACGTGCCGGTTCTGCTGTTGCCGTGTTTAAAATTTCATCAACTGAAGAGTTTGCATTATATGGCGTAAAGTAATCGTGTATGATAAAAAAATCCGGCGTGTTGCCCGCTTGTTGAAGCACACCCTGGTTCCAGGTTTTTATACTTTCGTAATCATAAGACTGGGCAGGTTGCTCATACAAAGTAGCACCAATATAAATAGTAGCGCTTATCTGCTGCGCCGCGGCTTTCATTGAATCAGCAAATACTTTAAAATGCTGACCATATAAAGCACCGGTAATAAATTCAGGTTGTCCATCTTTATTGCTGCTTACATCAATGCGATAATCGGCTTCCCAATTGCCATAATTTTCATTTCCAATTTCCCAATACTTTGTTTTACCATTATCATAACGCACCCAGTTTGCAGCAAGATGAGCAGCTGCAGCCACAGGATTATCACTTGTTCCATAGCGTGCATAACCATAATTTATGGTAATGATTCCTGTACTGTTTGTTTGTGCTAAAAGAGTATAATAATTATTTAGCGCTAACGTCCATGAAGCTGTATTATTACCATACCAATAACCAGCAGCACTTGTTGAGCCATCTGCATTTATTAATGTAGCCGGCGCATCAGGAGGTGCAGGCATTGCATTGATTCCATTAAAAAAATAAACATCACTTACACTGCCTGCCGGTGCACGGATAATATGCGGTGAAAGGTCTTTGATATATTTCATTAAATCCGGCTGCGTAACAATTTGACCCATCCATAAATTAGAATTATTGCCATACACGAATGGCGGCACTTTTACTAATACCTTGTTTACATTAATGGTGAGTGAATCTGTAGCTGCAGATGTTGGTACTGTTCCTTCAACAGGTGCCGGCACCTGCAAAGATTTTGCAGCCCATGCATCGCCAAAAAAACCAATGGTTGCAGGTGTTGAAGGGTCAGAAGGATTATATACCGAATCCGTTATAACAGGATAGTTGCTGCCACCATTATTGTTATCGCCTGAATCATTGGATGATACTGATTTTTTGCAGGCGGTACAGCAAATAAATAATACCAATAAAGCAGCATACATTCTTCTGAACTGTTTTATCATATAATGCTACTGCCCCTTTACGATTCGCACATTATCAATTGCTAAATTGATACTATTGGCAGGCACGCTTTCAGCTTTATCGTTTGCAATCATAAACACCAAAGCAGTTGATGGAAAATCTGAAAATTTCGATGCAGATGCGCCGGTGGAATTCCATGCAGTTTGCCAAAATTCATTACCCTTAATAAATTGAGTAAGCGGAATAGTGACAGTAACCCAGCCTGCAGGCTGAAATATGTTGCCATCGGCAGTTTCCCACGGTGCATATCTTGCTGTATAGCTTGACCAACCATACCAATCACCTAGGGAAATCCAAATCTCGCCCTTAGTCCATGGAGATACTACATATATTTCAAACTTTAGAGAGTAACCGGCAATGGATGCAGATGTATTAGAAACCCACGGAACATCATTTAACTGCAGTAAACCGGGATTACCCTGTGATGTTGGTCCTGCATTAGCCGACATAGGGCTTTGCTGCCATAAAATTGCCGCACCACCGGAAGCACCCGGATAAGCTGTGTTTGCAGTTTCCGGAGGAGCATAGCCTCCCGTCCAACCTACAAAACTTGTATTATCGGTTGTCCATTGTTGCTCAAACGTAGATAAATAACCCGGCGAAGGATGAGTAATATAAGAATCAAAAAGCTGTGGTGATGTTGCAGTACCCAGTACGCCTTGTACACGCAATGAATCTGTTGTTGTAATGCCTGAAGGAACAGTAACTGTTAGCTGGTTTACATTATTAACAATAATGTTTGAGCCTTCAAATCCACCGGGAAAGATAACTTTATCTATACCGACAAAGTTAGTTCCTGTTACAGTTATGGTTGTACCTCCTGTGCCATTTTCGTTTGATACAGAAGTAATGCTCATTGGCGGCGGATAAGAATATGCTGCTGTACCAAAAGTGCAATACACCCGTATTGAATCAGGGAAAGGAGTTCCCGGGGGAATTTCGGCAGTTATTTGTGTAAATTCTTTGTTTACTTCATAAGAAAGAGCTGTATCACTGCCGCCTGTAATGGGAAAAGTTATCTTCTTTATTCCTTCAAAATTGCTTCCATTAATATAAACTACGCTGCCAGTATTATCAAATGTAATAGAACTAATAAATGGAGGAGGTAGATATAAAGAAAACGAATAGCTTGTTTCGCCGTGGTCGGTAACTATCCTGATAACATTCTTTACATCAGGGTTTGTTGCTGCAGTTTGTGCTGTAGCCGGAATAGTAATGATGATATTGTTATTGGTTACGTAAGAAGGATTAAAGTATGCTGAAGTATCATTAAAATACACAGCCTGTAACCCGTTAAAATTATTACCCTGTATTATTATTAAAGTACCAGGTGTTGCCTCCGTAAAAAGGCTGTCCCGCTTTGTAGTGTCAATACTTCTTACACCAGTAACAACGGGTTGACCGTTACCACCTCCTTCTTTTTTACAGGCATAAGGTATAAAAGCGACAATCGTAATAATTATAATTAATAGCTTTTTCATACTGCAATTAGATTAATATTTTAAGTTACTAAAGTCAAATGGCACAGGCGGTAAAGTGAGAGAAGGTGTTACTAACAGCTCTGATTCCGGGAAAGGAACATCTGCTGTTTGTTGTGTAATAGGATAAGTTACTTTACCAGGCGTCTTATTATCCTGCCCAAAAAAAGTGATAAAAGGATTACCGTTATTATAAGAAATATTATAACTCCCTCTGTTTTGGTTGCTGAAATATTGCAGGGCTTTTGTTGGGTCAAAATAATACCACTGTTTCCAGTAATACCATTCATTGCCTTCAAAAGCAAATTCTATTTTCTTTTCCTGGAAAATATCATCATAAGTAATGGATGTTTTTGTAGCCACACCTGCACGTGTTCTTACAGCATTAAAATACTTCAGCGCTTCAGGGTCTGAAGTAGATTGATTATTGCCTAAAATAGCATCCGCATAAATCAGGTAAACTTCTGCAAGGCGCAACATGTAGGTATTTAAATTTATATTCTGACTTCCGCCAAGTCCGCCATTATCAGCAGGGGAACCGATAACATACTTTTTTATAAAAGCACGGTCGTTTACGTTCCCATTCCCGCTTTGTCCCGGAATATAAATTTTAGAATTATTGAACAGGTTGCTGTCCACATGCCATCCACCGTTTGCCTGGTTAATATCCGGATAATAATCGTTAGGCATAAAGAAAGTTGTTCTTCTGCGAATGGAATCGGCTTTATTCGCCGGATCAAAATAATATTGTAATAAGCTGGCGGATGCACCAAAAGAAGTGCCCCACCCGTCACCTGTTTGTGTGATGAGTGAACTGTAAGCCATATTAGCCTGTATATGGTTTTCAACCTGCCAGCCACCAGTGGGAACCCATAATAATGAGAACAGGCTTTCCTGTGGTACTGTGGTGCCGCTAAAGTTTTTGCTGGTAAACAAATCATAATAGTTGGGCATGAGCGAAAGCCCGCTGTTATGGCAAACATCACCGGCATAATATTTAGCACTGTCGAGATCGCTTTGATTGCGTTTGCCACCGCTTTGTCCAAGTCCGGCTCTTGCCAGGTAAGCCCTTGCTAGCATGCCTTCAGCACTCCATTTGGTAATACGTGCAGGCTGAAGTGGTGATGTGCCTAAATGATCTTTTGCCCATGTAAGATCAGAAATAATAAACTTCCACACATCTTCAAGATTATTTCTGCGAATAGAAGAA
>JAICKT010000068.1 GCA_025927795.1 Parafilimonas sp.
ACCTTTTTTATATATTCACAGAACTTTTTATCATATGCACATTAAACGTTACTCACATCAAAACAGAATGCTTGTGGCTGTGGATTGTATTATTTTCGGTTTTGATGGACAGCATTTAAAATTGCTTTTAATTAAAAGAGGCTTTGAACCTCAAAAAGGAAGATGGAGTTTAATGGGCGGTTTTGTAACACCGGAGGAGGATCTTGATTATGCTGCTATAAGAATATTAAAACAGTTAACAGGACTTTCAGATATTTATCTTGAACAATTATATGCATTTGGTGATCCGCATCGTGATACAACGGAGCGAACCATCTCTGTAGCTTACTTTGCCTTGATTGATATAAATAAATATGAGGAGCAGATAAGCCATAATTATAGTGCTGAATGGTTTCCGCTGAAAAAAATTCCTTCGCTCATTTTCGATCATAAAGAAATGATTGAAATGGCAAAAGAGAAGTTACGATACAAAGCAGCATTTCATCCGGTGTTGTTTGAGCTTCTTCCCGAAAAATTTACACTTCCACAATTGCAAAGTTTATACGAAGATGTGTATGATGCTATTATTGATAAAAGAAACTTCAGCCGCAAAATATTATCAACAGGATTAATAATAAAGCAAAAGGATAAAGAAAAAAATGGCTCAAAAAAAGGTGCGTTCTATTATAAACTTGATACAAGAAAATACCAGGCAAAATTCAATGCCTTTTTAAATCTTATTCCAAATCCTCATGGATTGAAATAAATAATTAATAAGTGTTTATTTGACACTAAGCCTCTCCTATTCTGTCTTAAGTAATTTGCGACCTGCAAAATGAAAGAAGCCATGAATGCATTATAAAAGCTGTTTAACTTAATGAGAAAATAATGAATTTTGTATTTCTAACCTGAACTGTACACAATGGAATATATATATAGGTTTATAGTTATTGACGATAACCCGATTAATGTTTTGGTTAGCGAGAATATTATTCAAAAAGTAAGCAAAAACGCTCAGATAAAATCCTTTGCATTGGCACCGTTAGCGCTGCAACATATAGAAGAAGAATATAGTAGAATTGACTCGAGTAAACCTACACTTCTTTTCCTCGATCTTCACATGCCTGTTATGGATGGTTTTGAATTTCTCGAAAGGTTTATGAAGTTAGATCCGGATATTCAAAAACAATTTAAAATAATTGTATTGTCGGCCACTGCCGACAATACTGAACTAAAAAAAGCAATAGCCTATCCTTGCGTAACAGATTATCGTGAAAAACCGCTTACAATAAAAGTTTTAAAAAAGCTTATAGAAGAAAACGCTTTTAGCATTTAATTTTTGGAGTTAATCTTTCAATGCAAATACAAACAATTTTCACAACACTCAATCAAAAACAACCTTAAATGTGCAGATGCATTTCGCATGTAGATTTAGACTTTAATAAAGTGTAATGATATTTATTCCACTTTACGTTAATATGGCACACTATAATTACATTTAATTATGCAAAAATTTTTCCTTTTTTACCTGTTTGTTCTTATCACGTCCATATCATTTCCGCAAAACTCAATTACACCATTTGAAAAAAGCAATGGCAAACAAACAACAACTTATTTTGAATGCATAAACTTTTATCAATCGCTTGCAAAGAATTTTTCAACTATTAAAATATTAACCGCCGATACAACTGATTCTGGTTATCCATTACATCTTATTTTATTTTCTGCAGATAAAAATTTTAATATTGATGCCTGGCATAAGCAACATAAAGTTGTTATTTTAATCAACAATGGAATTCATCCCGGCGAACCGGATGGCATTGATGCAAGCATGATGTTATTACGTGATTTGGCTGATGGAAAAATAAAGGCGCCGGAAAATATTGTGCTTGCCGTAATTCCTGTTTATAATATTGGCGGAAGCTTAAACAGGAATAATTCATCAAGAGTAAATCAAAACGGACCGGAGAGTTATGGCTTTCGCGGTAACGCAGAAAATCTTGATTTAAACAGAGATTTTATAAAAGCTGATTCGAAAAATGCATTTGCTTTTGAAAAAATTTTTCATCTTTTTAATCCTGATATTTTTATTGATAACCATGTAAGCGATGGTGCGGATTATCAGCATACGATGACTATGCTTACCACGCAGCATAATAAGTTAGAAGGCGAGATTGGAAATTTTTTACATGATGTATTTGAACCTGCTTTATACAAAAACATGAAAGAAAAAAACTTTCAAATGTGCCCTTATGTAAATTTTGAGGAAGGCGATGTTTCAACAGGATGGGATGCGTTTTATGATGCACCGCGATATAGCACAGGTTATACAGCATTATTTGAAACAATCGGTTTTATGCCCGAAACACACATGCTAAAACCGTTTGCTGACAGAGTGAAAAGCGCTTATGCTTTTGAACAAACAGTAATTGAAGAATCAGCAAAACTTTCTAATGATATTATTGAGAAAAGAAACGCTTCCATTGAAGCAATAAAACAACAAAAAGAATTTCCGTTAAGCTGGAAAGTTGATTCATCAAAAAATGATGTTGTTGATTTTAAAGGCTATGATACATCAATGAAAATAAGTGACGTAACAGGATTGCCGCGTTTGTATTACGATCATTCAAAACCATTTGAAAAACAAGTGAAGTTTTACAATACGTTTGTTCCTTCTATCAGCATACAAAAACCAACAGCATATATTATTCAGCAAGGCTGGCATGATGTAATCAGACGTTTAAAATTAAATGGCGTTATCATGCAACAATTAAAACATGATACAACAATTAAAGTTGCGTATTACATGGTTGATGATTATAAAAGCATGAATAAAGCTTATGAAAAACATCATCGCAATTATGATATTCATTTAAATACAAAAATAGACAGCATACATTTTTTAAAAGGCGATTATATAATTTATACCGACCAAATTGCAAACAGATATATTATTGAAACGCTGGAACCTTTGAGCGATGATAGTTTTTTTAGCTGGAATTTTTTTGATGCTGTTTTACAACGCAAAGAATTTTACAGCGATTATCGCTGGGAAGATGTTGCTGCAGATTTTTTACAACAACATCCTTACGTTCGTAATCAATTAGAAGAAAAGAAAAAAACAGATTCTGCGTTTGCTGCTTCTTCGGAACAGCAATTATATTTTGTTTATACGCATTCGCCATACAGCGAGCCTGTATATATGCGCATTCCTGTTTTCAGGATTGAATAAATTAATTCTCAGTGTTCATTTGTTGTTTTTGATAAGCCATTATAAATACAGCCCCGAGATTTTTATACGGAGGAACATAATCATCAAAATATTCCTGGTGTGCAACTGATCGTCCAATTACTTTCCAAAGCACAGGCCAATCAAGATTTTTACCTTGCCTTAATTGTTCAACTATAATATTAATCATTGGGCCGTTAATAGTACCACTGCCCGTTTGTCTTGAAGAAATAACCTGCGCAAAAGGGCAATTTTTTAAAACTCTGCTTAAAGACTGATAACCTCCGCAACTGCCCAGCAGAACGAGTTTACCGGAAGTATCAAGCTTATCCAATGTTGAATTAAGATAGTAACTATGCCCGCGATGAATTACCATTGATGGATGTAAATTATGGTCAATTAAATAATCGCCCAACGCAAGTTGCGCTTCTTCATCCTTTGAACTTTCATCATCAAGCGGACGGTTTGAATATATACTTACAGGAACTCCTTTTGTTGATGAAACGGTAACCCACTGATTGTTTGAAGTTACACGCCAGTTTGCATTTCTAAAACTTGCTAAAAAGGAATTGAAAATATTGTTGCCATCCTTATCACCATAAAAAAATTGCTGTATAATAATTCTGCCACTATCGTTACGCATAGATTTATTCGGCATAAAATAAACCGGCGGTATGCCCAGCGTTGCTGCTACATCAACATGGTTTGAACTATCAATAGAAAGAAACAGTGTGTTCAAAATCTTATAAATGCTTTGTGCTCTTTTATTGCCTGTTTCATTTGCCTGGTTTAAATTGTACTGCACCTGGTTTAAGATAAGATCATGCAAATTTTTATCATTAATACTCGCGTAAGAATCTGCCACATCAACTGCATCTTCAAGGCTATTTGTTCTATCAAGATTATTTATAAATGCCTTCATTAATAATTGTGCATTGCCTTTATCCATACGTTTTAAAAAATCATCCAGCGTATTATAATTCGCCGCCATTTTAATCCATTTTTTAAAATGATCAAAGCGAACCATCATTAATAAACTATCACCACGCGGCGATTTCATTTGTGCCCATATTCTTGGATACACACCTTTTACATAACTGCTGGTATAAATTTCATCTTCCGTCATTACAGCGAGGTAATACAATTCTTCAGGAGAAAGATGTTGTATTTTTTTAAAGCGAATGTTATCCGGCGATTCATGCAAGCCATTTATTTCATTTACATAAACCTCTTTTGCCTTATCTGCTAATTTACTTTGCATTGCCTGCAGAGAAAGCGGCGTATCGCGATGGCGCATTCTATCTGCATAATCAATTTCTGTTTTTACCAGCAGCGAATAATATTTTTCATCATCAGCAAGTGCTGTTTGAATATCATCAAAACTTGTTTTCCCGGATATTAAATTATCTAAAAAAGGAAAATATAATCTGCCGGTTGACATTTGAGACAAACGGCTTATCAGCTTTACCAAACTGTCAGGATTGCTGCGAATACGCTGTGCTAATTTGTTGTATGCCGCAGCATAAGTATAAACTTCATCTGGCTGGCGCCGTGCTGCAACAGAAATTAAGCTATCTGCATATTGAAAATCCGGATGCTGGCTTAAAACAGACATCAGTTTTTCGGGATGCTCATTACAGGTTTTTAAAATTAATATATCTTTTGATTGTGCAATTCCTTCATTATCTGTAAAGCTTACACAGTTTACAATAATGTCTCCTGCATCGTACGACAATTTGTTTATTACCGGAAAAATTGATTCTTTTTTTAGATCAAGCTCCATGCATTGTTTGTAACCTGAAATTATTTCTATTAAAGCCGGTGATTTTATTCTTTGTAAACGATAGCCAAATAGAAACTTTTCAAGACATTCATTTAAACCGCGCAGGTATTTTATTTTATCATTGTTTTCGGTAAGCTTGCTTGCTTCAATTTCATTTTGCAAATCATCAACCTGCTCAATTAATGCGTTGTTAAGCCGGTTGTTTAAATCCTCATTATCAGATGGCGTAAATTTTGAGTCCGGAGTGCCATCATACTTTTCAATAAGCTTTTGCGTGCTGTCAATTTTTTCATGAAAATATAATCGTACCAAAGGAATATCTGGTTTATTGGATGTTTGTGCATTAACAAATAAAACAGCAGAATAAAAAATAAATGAAAGCAAAAGTTTTTTCATGAATAAAGTTGAGTTGTTGTAAGAAATGCAAACTTAAAATGAATATTACAGCGCTCCTCTTAACAATAACATAATATGTTTATGCATTATAATGCAAAGGTGCAGATTATTTTTGTGTAAAGTTTGTGTTAATGGATAACAAGGCAAAGACAATATTAATTGCAGATGACGAGCAAGACATTCTTGAAATTATTTCTTATAATCTTTTAAAAGAAGGATACATTGTTTATACTGCCGCTGATGGAAATGAATCGCTTGAAAAAGCAAGAGCTTTAGAGCCCGACATGCTTATTCTTGATGTGATGATGCCATTTAAAAGTGGTATTGAAGTTTGTAAAATTTTACGCGGCGAAACAAGATTTCAAAATACGCTCATACTTATTTTAACGGCTTTAAGTGATGAAGGCTCGCACATACAAGGTCTTGATTCGGGTGCGGATGATTATGTAACAAAACCTGTAAGCCCGAAAGTTTTATTAAGCCGTGTGAATGCACTTTTTCGCAGAATAAATAAAGAAGATAATGAAGTGCTCACTGCAGGCAATATTATTATTGATGCATCAAAATATGTAGTAAGCGTAAACGAAAATATTGTTTTGCTTGCGCGCAAAGAATTTGAATTATTATTCTTGCTCGCGT
The DNA here is from genome assembly GCA_025927795.1 of Parafilimonas sp. Lineage (GTDB taxonomy): Bacteria > Bacteroidota > Bacteroidia > Chitinophagales > Chitinophagaceae > Parafilimonas. Next base: position 6,027 of record JAICKT010000068.1, read on the forward strand.
CAAAGCCCGGCCGCGTTTTTTTACGAAATGAGATTTTAGACCAGGTTTGGGGAAATGAAGTAATTGTGGGTGACAGAACCATTGATGTTCACATTAGAAAAATACGGCAAAAACTTGGTATCAACTGCATCACTACTGTTAAGGGCGTTGGCTATAAGTTTAATGAAGCTGCCTGATATATGCTTCGTAATTTTATTGTATAAGAGACTGCATGTTTAAAACAAAAAATATTTCGCCCGCAAGACTTTCTTTTTTTACTGCTGTTTGTTTATCTGTTCCCGTTTCCATTGCGTTTTATCTTATTAGTTCCAGGCTGATAGATTCAGCTATTGCGCTGGTGCTTGTTTTTTTTGCATCGTTTTTTTTAATACAGTTTGTTTTAAATGAATTTATTTATAGAAAAATAAAAATCATTTACAAATACATTTATCAAACAAAGGCAAACAAGAAAGAAGAAATGTATTATAAATATGTGTTGCCTGCAAAGAGTATAGAAGAAGTAAATGAAGATGTTGAAAACTGGGCGCAACAACAAAAATCTGTTATTGAAGATTTGAAGAATAATGAAAATTACCGCCGCGAATTTTTACAAAATTTATCGCATGAAATAAAGACACCGATTTTTGCTATACAAGGTTATATTGATACGATTTTGAATGGAGCTCTTGAAAATCCTGATATATCTAAAAAATTTTTAGAAAATGCTTCGCGCAATGTAAGACGCATGGTACATCTTGTAAACGACCTGGATGAAATTACAAAGCTTGAAAGCGGCGAACAATCCATACACAAAGAAAATTTTGTTATCCAGGATTTGGTGCGTGATGTATATGAAACATTATCGCAAAAAGCTACAGAAAAAAATATTAGTCTTACTATAAAAAAAGGTTGCGAACAACCGCTTGAAGTATTTGCTGATAAAGAAAAGATTTTGCGTGTATTAATTAATTTAATTGATAACGCTATTAAATATGGAAATATATCCGGCTATGTTGCGAGTGGCTTTTATAAAACAGATGATAACCATGTTTTAATTGAAATAACAGATAATGGCATTGGTATTAAAGAAGAACATTTGCCGCGTTTGTTTGAGCGCTTTTATCGCACAGATATCGGGCGCAGCCGCAATGCCGGTGGTACCGGTTTAGGCTTAGCAATATGTAAGCATATAATTGAGGCCCATAATCAAAATATACATGTGCGCAGTAAGCCGGATGTTGGAACAACTATTGGCTTTACGCTTAATTCAAAAGAATAGCATAAAGCAAAACGGCCACCATTCTCAGGCAGCCGTTTCTAATACATCAAAAGAAAGAATTATTGTTTTACAAGTTTGTATGTGTAGAAGCCTGCATTGTTTAAGTAGAGCGTAACATTATATGTACCTGCAGAAAGCGAAAAATTCTTTCCTGCGTCTCCAATGTTGCCACCATTTACAACAAGTTTTCCTGTTCCATCATCATCTCCATAATTTAAACCCCAATCATGGTTTGCTCTGAATTTAAATTGATCACCGTCAACCACTGTAATTGTTGCTGTCCAATCGTTATCTCCCGAATTATATGTCATATCAACATCAGTTCCCCATCCGCTTCCTGCAAAACTCCCTATAATGCCCCATATTGTAGGTGTAAGTGAATAAGTATTTGCATTTAAATCAACATTTATTTTATAATAACCTGCACTTGAAAATTTAAGGTTTCCGCCGCTGCTGCTTACAGTTCCGCCGCCGCCATCGCCATAAGCAGTGCCGTTCCAATCAGGCTCATTTGTAATTTTAAATTCATAGCTGCCACCGGCTGGAACATTTACATATCCTTCATAATTACCGTCATTATTGGGTGATGCTAACGCTGGTGCAGTACCAGGATTCCAGCCTTGATAATCGCCGGGAACATATAATTGTGAAAAAAGGTTTACTGATGCAACTGTAAAGATACCATGCTGAAAATCTACCGAGATTTTATACATGCCCGATGCATCAGGACCAGGAAAATTATCATTCAAGTCATAACCAAAATCACCGCCTGCATTTAATCCTGCAACGGTTTTATCAGCAACAGCATATTTATGAGTCCAATCTCCATCAACCGGAAGCATTAAAAATTCTTGTCCGCCTTTTAAATAAAAAGTTCCTTCATAATCAAGTGAATCAATTTTTGTAAACTGTTGTGCAGGTACAGGAACAGGATTTCCCCATCCACCGGCTGTAGCACTTCCTACTAAAAATAATGTACCGTTTTGAGGAGGTAAAACTTTTGCCGGCACAACATAAGGCGTAACCTGTAAGGTTAAAGCATTCGATATTTTTTGATCATTATTATTTGCATAAGAAGAAATAATGCGTACATCAACACTATATGTTACCCCAAATTCAAATCCAAGTGCTATAAGCATTGAATTAAAATCTTTAGCAATAAACGAAGTGCTTAATGTGCCCGTTACCGTACGGCTCATTGCATTAGAAAAATCTTTTCCGGATGAATCTATCTGCACTACATATTTATTAGAAGAAGAATCAGCAGCATAATTTGGATTACTCCAAGAAAATGTTAGTGCTACATTGTCAGAATCAGCAGGCGTTGGTGCAAAAGAGCTTACATCACTTGATAACACAGGCGCAGTTCCGGTTTTATAGTACGGAAGTGTATCTGTTTTTTTACAGGCAGCAAAAATTATTGCGGCACTCACCAGCATCAAAAATCCTTTAAAAATATTTTTCATTGTAATTATTATTAAGCGTTATTGTTTGGTAACTGTATATTTTCCCTTTTGAAAATCTACATCTATTTTATATGTTCCGTCTGCATCCGGCCCTGGGAAATTATCGCTTAAATTATAACCAAAATCTCCACCGGTTTTTGGCTGAGGATGGTCTACGGTATTTTTACACGCATATTTATTTCCCCAATCTCCATTTACTGGAATGAATAAAAATTCTTGCCCTGCATTTAGGTGAAGCGTTATTGTATAGTGCAAATCATCAATTTTTGTAAACTGCTGGTTAGCCGGAACGCCAACGCCGCCGCCAACCATCCATCCACCATCAGTAGCACTGCCTGTTATATAAAGTTCACCTGATGGTGAGGGTGGAACCTTCGGAGGTATTACATATGGTGTTGCAATATATTGAACTGAATTAGATGTAAGCTGTGCTGAATTATTTGTGAGATAAGAAATAACCCTGAATTCAAGATTATGCGCCATGCCTGCAGCAAGGTTCAACTGGTTTTGCATTATATCATTTAAATCAGTTGCCTTAAATGAATATGTTAAATCTTTACTAACAGTTATTTCTTTTTTAGCAGGGTTGGTAAAATTAGAACCAACGGTATCTATCTGAATGTTGTATGCAACATCAATTGAACTTACACCTGTAGTAAAAGTATAATTAGGATTTGTCCAGTTAAGTGTTAAAACAGTTTTATCTGCATTTAAATAACTAACAGTATCCGAAGCCGCTGTTGCTGATAATACCGGAGCAGTGCCTCCGGTAAAATATAGTTTGGTTTCATCTTTTTTACATCCACCCAAAATAAAAGATGTAAAAAGAATTAAAGTTGATAATCTTAATATTGTCTTCTTCATTGCCACTAAATTTTTTTATAATTAATAACCTGTGTTTTGAGTAAGATTTGGATTAACTGTAATATCGCTTACAGGTATAGGAAATATATTTCTGAAATCAGCTACACCTGTTCCGCCCTGTACACCGCCTTTAAAGGGCCAAACATAACTGCCGCTTGTAAATTTTCCGAAGCGTATTAAATCAGTTCTGCGGCTCGCCTCCCAATATAATTCTCTCGCTCTTTCACTAAGAATAAAATCAAGTGTAATGTCTGAAGCACTTATATTACCTGAATTATTTCCATAGGCTCTTTGTCTTAACTGATTGATGTATCCTACTGCTGTTGCAATTGCAGCTTCATCGTTATTTCTTAACGCAGCTTCTGCATACATTAAATAAACATCTCCTAAACGAAACATAGGAAAATCTGTATTTACAAACTGTCCTGTTGGATCTGATTCTGCCTGGCCTGCCTGGTTTAAATTTTTATATTTTGTAATTGCATATCCATCATTAAAATCATTAAGTATAGTATTTATTTCTTCATTCTGTCCATCGGTATAAAACATAGCTCTTTTATCTGAAGTACCTGTTACATCGGGAAAAACATTTACAAGATTCTTGGTAGTTCTAAGTCCTGCCCAACCACCTGAACTTACACCAAAATCATTTGCATTCATTGTGCCGCCTATTTCTGCATGAATTAAATAAACCATGCCTCCATAAGTTTGTGTGTGCAATGCATCAAACGCAACCGGAAATATTATTTCTTTTGAATTATTATTATCAGCTAAAAACAGATTTTTATACTGTGGCTCCAGACTATAACCGGCAGCAATTATTTTGCTGCAATAATCTAAACAATCTGAATAACGCGGAGTACCTGTATAAACTTCCGCGTTTAAATAAAGTTTTGCGAGAAGCATCCAATCTGCTGCCTTATCAGCACGTGCATATTCATTTGTACGCGGGTCTGCCAAAGAACCTTCTATGTCTTTACATTCTGATTCTATATAAAGGAAAAGGCTGTCTCTCGAAATTTGCGGTGGTAAAAAAGTACCCACAGGATCATTTTCAGTAACAAAAGGAACACTGCCAAACAAATCCATTGCATGCCAGTAACTCAAAGCCCGCATAAATCTCGCTTCTGCACGATACTGTTTTATATTCGTTACATCCTGGTCTGAAAATCCTTTTGATGCAACAACATCATCACTGCTTTCGCGAATAAACTCGTTACACAAACTTATCTGGTAATAAATTCTGTTATAAATCATTCGTACAAATGTGTTACTGGTTGTCCAATCCATATTATGTAAATCCTGGATATCAGCATCACCCCAACCAATTACTGCTTCATCTGTGGTGAGCTCTTCCATTTGCCAGTATTGGCGCAAATAGTTTGAAAAGCCTTCATCATAACCAGTAATATCAGGATTTCCCGCAGGTCCTTGCTGACCGCTAACCGCAAGACCAGCATAAACTTTTGCAAGCACAGCTTTATAATTGTCAGGTGTGTTGTAAACGTCTGCAGCAGTTGTGCCTGTTAAAGGTTGGCGGTTAAGATCTTTATTACATGATGCTAATACAAAAAGCATCAGGGCAACCGGCCAAAGATTTTTTCTGAACAAAAATTTCATGTTTAAAATTTTATAATTAGAAGTCGAGATTTATACCTAATGAATATATTCTTGGTCTTGGATAAAAATTATTATCAATACCACTAAAAATTTCAGGATCCAACCCTTTATACTTTGTAATAACAAATACGTTTTGAACAGTGAACCCGGCTCTGAGATTGGTATTTTTACTTATTACTTTTCCAAAGTTGTAACCGATATTCAGGTTATCCATTCTTAAGAAGGATGCGTTTTGAATATAATAATCTGACCAGTATTGCGGTCTTTGAAAGTTTGTTATTAACACATCAGAAGAAGCATTATTTAAAAATGGATTTGAGCTGAAGATGTTAGTATAATAACCTGAATTTGACGCAACATTATTATACATGTAATTTCCAAGATTTGCTCTCAATACAAAACTTAAACTGAATTCTTTATAATCCACTTCAGAATTAAATCCAAAGAAAAATTTTGGATAAGGAGATTTATACAGGTATTTATCATCAGAATTTATTTGCCCGTCTCTGTTTAAATCCCCATACAATCCTTCAATAAGACTACCTGAGCTGTCATAAACCTGCTTGTAAACATAAAACGAATTTGCAGTGGCGCCGACCGCATATTTCTGAATGTAGTTTCCAACACCACCGGCAATTCCACCAACATCAATTCCTTTATTTGTAGGATCTGGCGCCAGCGTAAGATTGGTTATTTTGTTTTCATTGTATGTCATATTGAATGATGCTGTCCAGCTTACATCAGCAGTTCTTACAGGTGTACCGCTTATGGTAACTTCAACGCCTTTATTTTCCATATTACCTACGTTAAGAAAAAACTGGTTGCTTAAATTAGAACCGGCAGGCAATGGGCTGAACAATAAAAGGTCTTTTGTTTTCTTTTTATACACATCAACACTTGCACTAAGTCTTCCCTTAAAGAATCCAAAATCTAATCCGCCATTATATGTGGTTGTACTTTCCCATTTCAAATTTTCATTAAATGCTTCGGGACGGTAAGTATTATAAAACTGATTACCTAATTGATATTGTGCCTGCGGATTACTAAGTGTATATCTTGGAATGTATGGATAATCCAACCCGATATCTCTTTGCCCGGTTTCACCATAACCTAAACGAAGTTTTAAATTATTAAACGGACCGGAGGCATTTTTAATAAGATTTATTGCTAAAGCAGCCGATGGAAAAGTTCCCCATCTTGTATTAGGTGCAAATCTTGAAGAACCATCACGGCGAACAGTTGCAGTTAATAAAATAAGGTCGTTGTAACTATAATTTAGTCTTGCATAATAAGAGATGAGTGTGTTCTGGGAAGAATCAGCAGGATTTGTTTTTAATGTATCCCCTTTTAAATCTAAATTATAATTTGCAGGAGCGGCATGCCAAAAATCATAATATCCATAACCTGCTGTCGCATCAATCCTGCTTTTAATAGAAGCAATATCTTTAGTATAATTTAAATAAAATTCAAGTGTTTTATCTCTTCTTTTTTGCTCGTATGTGTTTGCAAAACCGCCTTGCACGGCAACTGATCCTGCTGTAACCGGAATTGTTTGGCCTCCTTCACCATGCGACACATCGTAACCCAAATTAAGGTTCGCATGTAAGTCAGGCAAAAAATGAAATTTATAATCAAGAACAATGTTGCCTATACTTCTTTTTACATTGCTTGTATTATTATTCTGCAATAAAATTCCAAGAGGATTTTTTGGAGCAAGCGAATTAGGGTTACCACTCGCATCAAGCCATTCATAATAACCGCCATATTTACTACTTGAATCATAAATTGGTTGTGTTGGATCAAAAAATACTGAGCTTCCGATTGCGCCCTGGTTGGCAAAAAAGAATTTTTCGATTGTTCCCTTTACATTTAGAGATATTTTTAAATGATCCGTAAACAATGAAGGTGTGAGAGATAATGCACCTGATGTTCTTTTTAAATTATCTGTTTTTAAAATTCCATCCTGGTCTAAATAGCCAAAAGATAAGCGGTAGGGAAGTTGTTTGATTCCGCCGCTAACACTAATATTATTATCTGTAGAAAATGCAGGATGATAAATTTCGTTTTGCCAGTTTGTATTCGAATTGCCTAATAAAGCTTTTTGATTATCTGAACCCATTTCGTTTACAAGATTTGTAAAAGCCGCAGGAGAAAGCACATCAACAGTTTTAGTTTTTACAGATTCAGAATTTACTGTATTAAAGCTTATATTTAATTTATCACCTCCTCTGCCTTTTTTTGTAGTAATTAAGATAACGCCACCGGAAGCTCTTGAACCATAAATCGCTGAGGCAGATGCATCTTTTAAAACAGTGAACGACTCAATATCGTTTGGATTAATTAGACTAAGCGCATTTGCGCTACCACTTATTCCGGCATTTTCTAAGGGAACTCCATCAATAACTATTAATGGATCTTGGCTGGATGATAATGATGATACACCGCGTATTCTTATTACACTTCCTGAACCAGGCTGCCCACCGTTAGAAGTTATTTGTACACCAGGCACCTTACCGCTTATTAATTGCTCAGGTGTTGTAATCGTTCCTTTTTGAAAATCTTTTTGACCAACTGTGGCAATAGAACCGGTTAAGTCTTTTTTTCTTGTTGTACCATAACCAATAACTACAACTTCGTTTAAAGATGTGTTTGACTGGCTTAGAGAAATATTTAAACTTTCTGAAACAGCAACCTCTTTAGTGCCATAACCAACAGAAGATATTACTAAAGTGCTTGCATTAGCAGGAACGCTTAAAGTAAATTTTCCATCTGCAGAAGTTTGTGTACCTGCACGCGTGCCCTTAACAATTACTGATACAGATTGAAGCGGTCTTCCATTCGCAGAATCAGTTACTGTACCTGTAATTGTTCTTTGTGCAAAAGCCGAAATGCCGCCAATAAAGAGCAGCAGTAAACTCATGAACAGTCGTCTCAAATTCATAAACAATTGATTATTTTTTTTGAAAATTTATGTATAGGCTGAAAACAAAATATATTAAGTGTATAGCAAGCTAAATAATAGTAAAATGACAAACGG
>JAICKT010000496.1 GCA_025927795.1 Parafilimonas sp.
GCCAGCCAATGCCGCCACCTAAAGTAAGTCCTGCAATGCCCGTGTCTGATACAGTGCCGCCTGTTGTTGCAAGTCCATATTCAATCGTTGCAGCATCTAATTCCCGCCACAAAACACCGGGCTCAACAACTGCAATTTTTTTATCAGCATCAACATAAATATTTTTCATTTTACTTAAATCAATCATCAGTCCTTCATGGCAAACAGCGTTGCCTGCTACATTGTGACCGCCACCACGAACTGCCACAATAAGATTATGTATGTGTGCAAAATTTACAGCAGCTATTACATCGTTTGTGTTTATGCATTGCACAATCAGCATTGGGCATTTATCAATCATTCCATTCCAAACAGAGCGTTCTGAATGATAATTTTCATTACCCGGGAAAATTATTTTTCCTTTTACCTGTTGACGCAAATTTTTTGCATAGGCAGTTAATGTATTGATTGAAGAAGTTTCGGTAAGCATAAGAATTAACTCGATGGATTAATTTGAAAAATAAATCGCCAACAAACTTATTCTTAGCTTAAGTCTTTTACAATAGCACTTTTGTGGTAGAAACCCGAGGGTTTTTGTTTCTCAATGTTGATGATATTTATTTATCGCTTCTGTGCGGTTACTTACATGCAGTTTTTCATAGATGTTGAAGCAATGGCGTTTAACTGTATCAATACTTATTGAAAGTTGAAATGCAATTTCTTTATACAATAAACCTTTTGATAAAAGTTCAAGCACCTGTTTTTCCCGTGCAGTTAAATTTTCTGTTTCATTATTTTTTTTAGGTGATTGAAATGAGGCAATAACTTTTCTCGCCACATCACTGCTCATGGGTGCGCCGCCATTTACCAGTTGCTGAACAGCATTCATTATATCTGCAGGAGAAGTTGTTTTAAGAAGATAACCATAAGCGCCTGCCTGTAATGCTTTAAAAACTTTTTCGTCTTCATCATACGCCGTACACATCATGCAAAGAATGGAAGAAATATTTTGATGTATATATTCAACTAATTCAATTCCGCTTTTACCGGGCAGGCTAATATCAATTAAAGCAACATCAGGTTTTAATGCAGGTAATTCTTTTATGGCTTCTTCAGCAGTTGCATAAGCGCCGGTGCATTCATATCCATCCGTCCAGTTAATTAAATTTACAAGGCCATTTCTGTAATCATCTAAATCTTCTACAACTGCCACTTTAATCATTGTATAAAAATAAGCTGTTGAATATTTCAGCACATAACACTTTTGTGTGATACACTGCTTAATGGTATTTGTATTTGCACTGTTGTTCCGCTGTTTTGCTGCCATTCAATACAGCCATTTAATTCTTTCGCTCGTTGCTTTAAGTTAGTTAAACCAAAATGATGCACATCGTTTTCCATATTTGAAAAACCAATTCCGTTATCATGAATTTTTATGCAGAGATTTTCGTTCAAACTTATTTCAATATTCACGTTAGAGCCTTTGCTGTGTTTAATGATGTTGTGCACGCATTCTTTCACCATTAAAAAAATATTTCTGCGCTCATTGCCCGCAATCGAAACGGAAGGCACTTCGTCAGGCATTTTAATAACGCAATCAACGCCCACATTATCTAAAGTTTTTACTGCATACTGGCGTATATAAGCAAGCAGGCTTTGCAGCGTATCGTTATTAATATTTAATGCCCAAACTATTTCGTTCATGTTTTGAACAAGCTCTTTTGATGATTCTGAGATTTTTCCAAGCTGTAGTTGCATATTGCTTTCGCCTGCTCCCTCTTTCATCATTTCACTTAATAAACGAATTGTTGAAAGCCCGCTACCTATATCATCATGCAACTCAGAAGAAATGCGGTAACGTTCGGTTTCTACTGCCTCGTTTTTAGCAAGCTCAGCTTTTTGCATTTCAAACTTTAATTGCATTCTTTTTTTATGCTGAATATTTTTAATTATAAAATAAACAGTAATTAATGCCAGCGCTAAAACAATTATAAAAGCAATATTTAATTTTCGTTGCGTAGATACTTTTAATTGCTGCAAGTGATTTTGCAGTTGTAATTCATCTATTCGCCTCTGCTTCTTTTCGGCTTCATACTTAGCCGTTAGTTTACTTATTTTTTGGGGTGAAATGCTGTTGAATTCCTTTAAAACCTCGCTGAAAAAAGTATCCGTATATTTTATGGCACTATCTTTTTTATCGGCTTGAACAAAACTATTTATCAGCAGATGATAACGAAAGCTGTTTTGCGCATCAAAATAAGAAGTAACAGTATCGTATTGCCGCGCCTGCTTTAAAATGTTTATAGCTTTCTCATAATTTCTTTTACGATAATAACAATCTGCAAGCAGGTTTAGCTGCCAGCCTTTCCAGAAAATGCGTTGAGATTCTGAGTTTCCAATTTTCGTCGCATGCTCTATTAACTGCAGATTTTTATATAGCAGGCTAATGGTAGAATCAATTTTATTTCTGTTCATTAAAATATGAATGCGCTTATCATTAGCGCCTACCATATTAAAAGTATCTTTCGTTATTTTTAAAATTTTTTCTGCCTGCTCCAGGTAGTTTAAAAGCTTAATGGTGTCTTTATATAATCCGTACATCCATGATAAACCGCCAAGTGCATTACATTGTAAAGTGTAGTTTTTAGTGCGCACATAATAAGCAAGCGCTTTGTTGTAATAAGCAAGTGCAAGCAGTGAATCAATACCTGTATTAAACTGTGCAACCTGAAGCTGTGTAAAATAATATTTTGCAGAATCGCCTGCCCTTAATGTGTTTTCTTCTGCTTTACCTGCATACATCATTGCAGAATCTCTAAAACTTGTATAAAGAAAATAATTGTAAATGCCACCATAAATTTCGCCAAGACCTCTGTAATCTTTTTGCTTTTCTTTTTGCTCAATAATCTTGCTGAGTGAGTCTCTGTTAAGTTGGTTAAGAGGTAAAGGAATTATTTCATTTTGTGCAATTGCATATTTAAAAAAACAGGAAGCAA
>JAICKT010000267.1 GCA_025927795.1 Parafilimonas sp.
AAAGTACAGGAAGCCCGCAATTGAATTGGATAAATCTGCGCTGGAAAAATTAATGAAATATCCTTTCCCCGGCAATGTACGCGAATTACAATACACCATGGAACGTGCTATTATAATGAGTGATAACGATGTGCTTTCAGAAAAAGATTTATTGTTCTCGCCTATTGAATCAACTGCCGGTAATGCAAGTGAGCAGGATGATTTTAAACTAAGCACTATCGAAAAAAATACTATTCTTCGTGTAATTGAAAAACACAATGGCAATATAAGTAAAGCAGCAAAGGAATTAGGTTTAACAAGAACAGCGCTATACAGAAGACTTAGCAAATATGATATATAAACAACCGGGCAGCAGGCTTGTAATACGTATTGTGCTGCTTGCTTTAGAAATATTTTTTACAAGCTATCTTTTCTTCGATGGACAAATTTTATTTGGCGTTCTGGTATTGCTGATTGCAATCTATCAATCATATAACTTATATGAGTTTCTTAAAAAAGCGCAGGCAGAAGTAGCACAGTTTGTCGAAAGCATTCATTACAGGGATTTCTCAAGATATTTCGATGTTAAGCATGCGCCTGCTGAATTACAAACGTTGCGCCAGGGATTTAATGAAATCAATACTACATTCAAAGTAATTAGTCTTGAAAAAGAAACGCAATATCAGTATTTACAAAAAATATTAGAGTTAGTAGATACAGGAATTCTTTCTTATGAAATTGAAACAGGCACAATTGTATGGATGAATGAATCGTTGAAGCGCTTACTTAAAATTCCTTTTTTAAAAACCATTCAATCGCTTGATAAAAGAGACCCTGCACTTTGTGAAGTTATCACTAATTTAAGACCGGGAGAAAGCTTAGTAAATGATATTCATATTGAAAGAAACACATTGAAAATCCTTATGGCTGCAACAGCTTTTCAAACAGAAGGAAAAAAATTTAAGCTGATTGCATTTCAAAATGTAAACGAAGCTTTAGACGAAACAGAAAGCAAAGCCTGGCAGAAATTATTACGCGTGATGACGCATGAAATCATGAATTCTGTTGCGCCTATCTCATCTTTAGCTGATACTTTAAAAAATCGTCTGCAGCATTCTAATGAATTAGTAGATGATGAATCAGGCACGCTGGAAGATCTGTCTTTAGGCATGGAAACTATTAAACGTAGAAGTGAAGGCTTATTAAAGTTTGCACAAACGTATCGCAATCTTAATATGATAACAGCGCCTAATCTTCAAAAATTTTATGTAAAAGATCTTTTTAAAACACAACAACGTTTAATGCTTCCAACACTCGAACAAAAAAACATTGATCTTGAAATAATATTAAAAGAACCCGATTTACAAATAGAAGCGGATATAAATCTCATTGAACAGGTATTGATAAATTTATTGCTGAATGCAATGGAAGCAATAAAAGAAATAGAAAATCCAAAAATAATTTTAACCGCAAGTCAATCAAAAAATAACCGCGCTGCTATTAAAGTAATTGATAATGGTCCGGGCATAGATGATGAAGTGCTCGACAAAATTTTTATTCCGTTCTTTAGCACAAAGAAAAGCGGAAGCGGGATCGGCCTAAGTTTATGCAAACAAATTTTGATGCTGCATAAAGGAAACATACAGGTACAAAGTATAAAAAATGAAGGCACTGCTTTTATACTTCAGTTTTAACTAAGAAATAAAATGTTTGTTGATTGAGGAGTTGAAATGAAATAAAGTAATTCTCATCAAAAATTATCTTTTCTAACGAGCCAACTTAATTCATCAACTCTTACTGATTATTTGGCTTACTGCTGTCACCTTGCTGAGGTGGTGGTGCCATATCATGATGCTCCTGGGAACTGTCTTTATTCATTTTTTCTGCATCATCCGGATGCGGATTACCATGATGACAGGTTATACATTTCACTATGTTAATTGTATCAGGTCTGTTTGATTTTTCAAAATTGAAGTATGTAGAATTAATACCTGCCGCCATTTTTATCATATAACGTGCAATTCCTTTTTCTTCTTTTTCATCACTAGCAAAATCCATTTTTCCATTACCCATTGTATGGCAAAAATTACAACGAACACCTAATGCTTTGGTAAAATGATGCATGATTGTATCGAGACTATCTTTTGAAATATCCTTTGGCAAAACCTGCAGGTTTTTAAAGATTCCTGTATCTGACGATGCAACATTTTTTGTTATAATTGCTGATGTGGTTGGCTTTGTGGCTGCTACACTAATAATTATTCCTGCAATTAAAACCGATACTACACCGAATGTTTTTTTGTTTAGTGATTTCATATTGAAATGTTTCGACCGTAAATTATGTAAAAAAATTATACCGTTTAAGAATTAATCTACAGAATATTTAATGCACGCTTTATAACGGATTTTATCCATCGTCTCCATCAGTAACAAAGTGTCATCATGCGTCATAATATTACTTTCCGTTAATCCTTTCTCCAAACATTCACATACATGCTGCGCTTCATATTGATAACCGAACCCTTCCTGGTTGTCACCTGAATAAATTATTTGTTTTGTATCAGGTCTGCCTGTATAATACTCTATTGTTGTAAAAGGTGTGTAATAACGCGCAGTTAAATGCATGCGTCCTTTTGTTCCGCAGATGTCTAATGCCGTGGAAGTATCAGAAAGAAAAGTTGAAAACAGTTGCACTATTGCTCCATTACGATAATTAAAAGTTGCCGCGCATTGTGCGTCAACTCCTGTTGAGGCCGGTGTCATAGTCGCTTCGATAGCATCTGGCTTACCTAAAAAAAATAATGTTGTAAACACATTATATATTCCAATGTCGAGCATTGTGCCGCCGCCAAGTTCAGGATCGTAAATTCTTTGTGGCGCATTTTTTTCAGGTGGGCGAAAACCAAAGTTTAAAAACATGCTTTTTATTTCTCCAATCATGCCATCATTAATCATCTGCTTTACCTTATTAAACGGCTCAAGAAATTTTGTCCACACAGCTTCCATTAAAAAAACTTTTTTATTGCGTGCAGCATCTATCATTTCTTTTGCCTGCTTATAATTTATTGCAAAAGCTTTCTCGCACAAAACAGCTTTATTATTTTCAATACATAACAACGTATGTTCATGATGATGGCTGTGCGGCGTGGCAACATAAATTACATCAACCTCTTTATTTTTTACAAGGTCTTCGTAAGAATAATGTTTGTGCTTAAGAGAAAATTCCTGCGCAAACTCATCAGCAGATTGTTTGCTGCGTGCACCACAGGCGATTAACTCTGCATTTTGTACAAGCTTTAAATCAGAAGCGAATTTTCGCGCAATACGTCCGCATCCTAAAATTCCCCAGCGTATCATTATAAAATTTTAAATGAATTTAGTTTGAATTAATCTACCTGCAAACAGGCAGAGAAAATTAGTAGTAAACAGTAAGATTAAAAGCATCTGTATTCTCATGCAACGCAGCAGCAGTTGCATTACTTACACGAAAATCAACATTGTTGCTTTCTTTCAGATCGTTCATATTCCAAAGCACTTTTGCGTAAACAGATTTGCCGTTATCGGCAATAAGTTTTACAACGGTTCCAGGATTTATATTATCTGCCAGAATATAATATTTACCATCACTCCAACCACTTGAAGTTTTAAAAATTTTGCTAATGCCCGAAACATGTTTTTTATGTTTTATTTTTCCGCTGAACTGATCCTGAAAAAAACCTTCTCCTTGTGGCAATACATTATTAGCTGTAGTATTATTGGCTATATTTTCAGGTTTACTATTTAAAGTTTCATTTGTTGTTTTTATATCAGCATTGTCAACTTTCGTTTCTTCAATTACATTATTTGCAATTTCAGTTTTTTGTTCAGGTTGTATTATATTATTTGTTTGGATTGGCTGCGTCGTTTCAACTCTTTGCCTTTTTGTTTCTGTAATAGTTTTATCCGCTGGCTGAGACGAATTACTTGTTCCAACTATTAAGTTAGTTCCAAGCTTTAAGGTGTTATCAGTAAGATTATTCCATGCTTTTATTTGCTCTTTTGAAACATTATATTGTTTACTTATACTGTACAAAGTTTCGCCTTTAGCAACTGTATGCCTTAACATATTTTTATTTGCAACAACATTTATTGTTTTGTCTGGCAATGGTTGTTGTACTTCAGCTTTAGTTTTTTTGTTTGATGGAATTTTTATTGCCGAACCATATACAAGTTTGGTATCTGCATGCATATTATTCATACGCATTATATCTCCAACATTTGTATTGTATTGTTTTGCCAGCAATGATAAAGTTTCACCTGCTTTTAAGATATGCCTTACAAAACTGCTTTGCGCAGATGCAGCTTTCATTACAAAAAGAAATATAAAAAATATTGCTGCCTGAAGAAATTTTTTCATTACAAAAAGTTGTGCGACAAATTTAATCTTTAAGTATGCGCCAGTTAATCGGATAATAATTATTAACACGATTGTGCAAAAATTTAAGCCAGCCAAGCGGATAATTTTTATATGTGGATAATGCCCATCCTTTATATTTATGGTTGTGATCTATTTCACGTTTGCGCAGGTATTGTAAAGATTCTTCTTTGGTAAGTTCCGCTTTTTGAACCGTATCTTTTATAATGGTACTTAAAGCCAGTTCATGATGAGGAATTAATTCATGTTGCATTATTTCGCCAAGATTAATTCCCGCTTTACGTATATGCAGATTTTCCTGCAGAATTGAAATATCATTTTTCCAATTATTGTTTATGACCCTGATATTTTCTTTATGGTTAAAAATCAGCCAGTCATCTTCATCAATATAATTTAAAACAATTTCTGCATCATTATTCGAAACCTTATTCAGAAAAAATTTTCTTGATTTATAATTTGATAAACCACCATCATTTTTTTTAAACGCAGCAATAAAAAAACCTTCGCCTTTTACTTTATCTGGCCAAAAGCGATAACCATAAGCTTTATGTAATTTGGATTGTGTTTCAACAATAGCCCATTCTTCTTTTAACTTCAATCGAATCGTATCCACATCAAAATTATTTTTCAGCCAATCCAAAATATCTTCGTCTTCTTCCTTAGAATAAGAACATGTTGAATAAATTAAAATTCCATCTTGTTTTAAAGCAGTATAAACATCAGCCAAAATCCTTTGCTGGCGCTGATTACAGAGCTGTACATTTTTCATGCTCCACTCATTTATTGCTTCTGCATCTTTACGAAATAAACCACTTCCGCTGCAAGGCGCATCAACAACAATTAAATCAAAATAATTTTCGAGATATTTAAAATCTGCTGAATCATTGTTTGTAATTACAACATCAGGGCTGCCCCATTTTGTAAGATTCTCATATAAAATATTTGCTCTTTGCTTTATTGCTTCATTACTAACAATCAAACTATTTTTAAAATAAGAAGTTAGCAAACTGCTTTTGCCACCTGGTGCTGCACATAAATCCAATACTCTTTTATGCGTGTTATCACAGGTTTGTTTTAACCCTTCATACAAAAACATGCTGCTTGCTTCCTGTACATAATATGCCCCCGCGTGCAATAATGGATCGAGTGTAAATTCAGGTCTTTCTTTCAGGTAAAAACCATATTCACACCATGGTACTTGTTCCTCCAAATCAAATTCAGGATGAGTTATCTTATCAGTTAATGTAAAGCGTTTTAATTTTTTAGCATTAAACCGAATGGAAATAATTTGTTGACCGGAAAAATGTGCCTGCTTAAAATTTTGCCTGTTAAAGCCTTTGATGTCTTCGAGATCATCCAGTAATTTTTCAGGTAATAATTCTTTCAATTTTAAGATAAGTTTTCAATAAGTAGTTGAACCTGTTCTTTAGTATTAAACGAATGCAAAACAATGCGCAAACGTTCTTTGCCTACAGGAACTGTTGGATATAAAATCGGGCGTACATCGAGATTCGCATTTTGCAATTGCAAAGCAATTTGTTTTACCAAATCATTGCCAGGAATTATTACAACCTGTATCGCTGTTTTTGAAACTAATTTTTTAAATTTTAATGCAGCACGCTGAAAATAATTTATTAACTCCTGCAAGTGATTTCTTTCACTATATAAAATGGGAAAAGTTTCGTAAGATGCATTTATTGCAGCCACGGCATGTTCGGGCAAAGCAGTTGTATAAATAAAACTTCGTGCAAAGTTAATAAGGTAATCTTTTAGCTT
>JAICKT010000570.1 GCA_025927795.1 Parafilimonas sp.
CGATGGCAAATATTTGTTCAATTTTTAAAACCAAAACCCAACCTTTACACTTATACGATTGAATTTATAATTGTACAAATTAACATAAGGAATCGGCTGACCGAATGGATCAACACTATAATAAGTTGTATCTTTTTCTTTAAAAGTTTTATAAGAATACCCTGCAGAGAATGCCATGCTAAGTGAATTACTCAAAACAAATTTATATCCTGCGCTTACTTCATAATATAATCCGCGATTAAATTCATAATGAATACCCTGATTCTTTTTATAATCTTTATTTATCAGCGGCCAGTTATAACCAACATCAGCATTTAGAAACGGCGTATTCTTTTTTTCTTTTAAATCTTTTTGCATATCAATGAAAACAGGAACACTTTTAAAACCGGAATAATAATCAATGCCAGCGCCCAGTCCGCTGAACCAGGTTTTATAAGCAATGCCACTTACAAATTGTAATTCTGATCCCGATTTATCTGCCTTACCGTTTAATAAGCCCGCTTTTAATGCTGAAGAAAACACAGGCTTTTTTTGCGCAAGCGCTGTGCTGTATAAAATACAGCTTACAATAATTAAAAGAATGAATTTTTTAATTATAATCATTCTGTAATATTTATTTTACTTAATAAATGAATATTATTAATATTTGAATAATCGTATTGATATAATCCATCTTTGGCAACAACCAGCGCAACATTTCCAGTAGCAATCACATCATAAGTTTCGATGCCGATAAAACGTTTTATTAATTTTATTTTATTTACATCTGCCGCATTATAAATTTTTAATCCATCTGGGCCATCGCAAATAAATAATAGGTTTCCATCTTTTGAAAGTCCATGCGGGTTGGTAAGATTATAAGTTTTTACTAAAGAAGGATTGGTAAAATCATTTAATTGCAAAATATCTAATTGATTAGTAAATCCCTGGCAGCGAGTGCCAGAACGCAACGTAACATACGCAAAAGAATTATCAGCTATTACCGGATCGCAGCTTCGTATATGCCCGAATTGTCCGTCAAGCGAGGGTTCATCGGGATTGCTGATATTGTAAATAAACATTCCGTTCTGCGAACCAATGAACAATTTATTTTTAAATGGAAATATAGTTTCAATGCCCCAGCTTCCAATATTTACATCATTATTAAAATTGGGTTGCTGCGCTACTGAAATATCAAAAACATTTAAATCATTATAGCCCACAGTGTATAAATAATTATTAACTAAAGCAAATCTCGACATAGAACCTGCAATGCCTTTTTGTGAAGAATTATTGTTAGCATTTTGCATAGGAGCTGTTGTACTATAATAAACACCTCCGGGCCACATCTGTTGAGGAAAATAATCGCCAGCAATAATTGTATCGTGCCGTTTCCAATCATAAATTATTTTACTGCTATCACCATAAGAATAAGGACTGCCTGGAAATGCATTTTCAACAATCTTAGTTTTTACTACCTGCAAAGGATTAGTTATATCAAGCGTTACAAGATCATTGTATAAATCTGCATATAAAGTATTTCCTTTTACAGCCATATCCACATTTCCGGCAATAGTTATAAAGGCAATATTTTTGGGAGATGAAGGAATGCTGTTGTCAATGATATGAATGCCTCTTCCTGTTTCATTTAAGTAAATATAATTTCCGTTAATAAAAATTTTTCCGGGATGCTCTATTGGCTGCGGCGGATTACTTTTAATATCAGCAATTACTTCGGCTTTTGTTTTGTAAAGCGGCTCGTACCACGAATATTTAAATGTATGTGTTGTAGCATCTTTTAAACATCCGCTAAATAAAAAAGAGAAAATAAAAAATAAAATAATGTTTACTGAAATAAATAAATACTTTTTCATAATAAGATAATTTAGCAGTTGACAACTACTTTTTGCAAAGCGTTGCATGTATAAAAAAATTATTTTCCAAAAATTATTTCTGTTCTCAATCCTGTAAAAACAAAATGCTTTTTATTATACAATCCGTCTCCTGCAACTTTTGTTGCCTCATAATAAAAATAGGGGCCAAACAAAATTGAATTTTTTTGTTTTGAAAAAAATTCTACAAATAATCCGGTATTAAGTCCTAACTGTGTTTTATTGAAAAGCGAATTATCCTTATAATAATATTGTGTAACAGGATTGTATTGCAAAGCAGTTGTATTAATAAGTTCA
>JAICKT010000434.1 GCA_025927795.1 Parafilimonas sp.
ATGATACGCGTGGCACCAAACAGCGCATCAAAAGCGATAGCTGCTTTACAAAACACCCGGAAAAAAATATTACCCGGCAATCCTGTTGAATATAATTTCTTAGATGACACATTTAATCAATTATATAAAGATGATCAGCGTGCATCAACATTAATATTAGTATTTGCAATCATTGCTGTTGCTATTTCTTGTCTCGGATTATTTGGACTTGCCACATTTGCAGCAGAACAACGAACAAAAGAAATAGGAATACGCAAAGTATTAGGAGCCACCGTTGCAAATATTACCACACTGATTTCAAAAGACTTTATAAAACTTGTTTGTATTGCCATCGTTATAGCCACGCCCCTTTCCTTTCTGGCAATGAATAAGTGGATACAAAGTTTTGCATACAGAATAAATATTGGCTCGTGGATATTCGTTGTTGCAGGTCTAATCGCTTTATTAATTGCACTGATAACAGTAAGTTTTCAGGCAATAAAGGCAGCAATTGCTAATCCGGTGAAAAGCTTGAGAAGTGAGTAATTTATAATGTGCTGATTTGCTGATTTGCTAATGTGCTAATGTCCTAATGTGAAAATGTGAAAATGAAATGGAAATAAAAATTTGAAGTATTTGTTCGTTTGCTAATTATAACGTTGATGATTAAACGAAAATAAAATGTTCAAAAATTATGTGAAAACCGCCTGGCGGGGCTTATTAAAAAATAAAGCATACAGTGCAATAAATATTCTTGGTTTAGCAACAGGAATGGCTGTTTCCCTGATGATTGGGCTTTGGGTTTATTATCAATTTTCCTATGACCGTTTTCTGCCGGGTTATCAGGAGGCTTACAGTGTAAAATTACGAACCAGCAATAATGGAATCATCAATGTGGATGCAGGCACGCCACTTCCCCTTGCAGAAGCGATAAAGCAGAATGTTCCCGGAATAAAATATGTTTCGCAACCAAACTGGATTGCCACCCATTTATTTTCAAATGGTAAGAAAAAAATTTTTCAGAATGGAGCAATTGAAGGAATTGATTTTCTTAAGATCTTTCAATATCCTTTTTTAGAAGGCAACAGTAACACTGCATTACAAGATCCTTATTCAATTGTGTTAAGTCAATCAACCGCAAAGGCTTTGTTTGGTAATGAAGACGCAATGAATAAAACAGTTCGTTTTGACAATAGTCAAAATTTGAAGGTAACAGGTATATTAAAAGATCTGCCTTCTAACTCAACGTTGCAATTTAATTATATTGTTCCGTTTAGCTACGCGCTTCAAAACTATAGTTGGTTAAGCAAGGATATGGATAACTGGCGGGATAATTCTTTTGAAACATTTGTGGCATTAGAACCCAATGTTTCTTATGATCAGGTTGAGCCTGTTTTACGTGAGCTGGAAAAAAAATATAACCCTGAAGATTACAAGGTAAATAAAGCAGAAGTGATCATGCAGCCACTTAAAGACTGGCATTTGTATTCTGATTATAAGAATGGTGTTGCGGCAGGGTTTATTGATTATGTAAAAATGTTTGCTATTATTGGTTTGCTTGTTTTGATAATTGCCTGCATCAACTTCATGAACCTTTCTACAGCGCGCTCAGAAAAAAGAGCAAGAGAAGTAGGGATCAGAAAATCAGTAGGTTCCCTCCGCAGCAGCTTAATTTATCAATTCTTAATTGAAGCAATCCTTACTGCATTGATCGCTTTTTTACTTGCATTATTATTTGTTGAGCTTCTGCTACCTGCATTTAATTCGCTAACCCAATCAGACATTATTATTCCTTACCATAATGTTTTCTTTTGGGTCATTATAACCGGGTATGTATTCATTACCGGATTGCTTGAAGGCAGCCGCCCGGCATTTTATTTATCATCATTGAATCCTGTAAAAGTTTTAAAAGGAACATTTAAAGCGGGTAAAGCATCGTCCTTGTCCAGAAAGATTTTAGTTATTCTGCAATTTAGTTGTTCCATTGCTTTAATGATAAGCACTATAATCATTTACCAGCAAATTGAATATGCAAAAAAAAGACCCGCAGGGTATAACGAAAACCTGTTAGTAAACACGGATATAAGCGGCAGCCTTCAGCAGAATTACGAAGCTCTAAAGAATGACATGCTGCAGAGTGGAATGGTTACAACTGTTACAAAATCATCAAGCCCTGTTACAGATATTTGGGGAAATCAAAGAATAGATAATTGGGAAGGCAAGTTACCTGGCGAATCATTGAATCTTTCAACTGTTGCTGTCTCGGATGCTGATTATTTTAAAACGATGGGTATGCAAATTATCAGTGGTAGAAATTTTAGGGGTTTACCAGGTGCAGATTCTCTCAGTGTTTTATTAAATGAAGCAGCTGTAAAAAGAATGCGTTATAAGCAATCACTCAACCAGACCATAACATGGCATGATGTGCCGCAACGTGTAAAGGTTGTGGGAATTGTAAAAGATGCGGTAATGACTTCGCCCTTTTCAGATGCGCAGCCAACTATTTTCGCTTATAATCCTGAGTGGGCTAATGTTATAACATATCGTTTGGCACCAACTGTAAATACTCACACAGCAATTGCAAGGCTTAGTGAAATATTCAACAAATACAATCCTGCTTATCCATATGAATATCATTTTACAGATGAAAGCTATGCTGCCAAGTTTGATTTTGAAATGTTAATTGGCAGGCTTGCCGGAATATTTGCCGCACTGGCAATATTTATTTCCTGCCTTGGATTATTTGGCCTGGCAGCCTACATGGCAGAACAACGCACGAAAGAGATTGGTATCCGCAAAGTTCTTGGAGCAAGTGTTCCTCATGTTTGGATATTGTTATCAAAAGAGTTTATTGTGCTTGTTGTAATCAGTTGCATTATTGCGTCACCGGCAGCATATTATTATCTATACGCCTGGTTACAGCAGTATGATTATAGAATCACAATAAATCCATTGGTTTTCATATTAGCAGGTGTTGCAGCGATTCTAATAACGATTATCACCATCAGCTTTCAGGCAATAAAAGCAGCGATGGCAAACCCGGTGAAGAGTTTGAGAACGGAATAATTTGAAAATTTGAAGATAAAAAAACGTAATAATTGTTTGTTTACTATCTAAAAGTTCATGAAAAGAATCAATGATGAATTAAATCGGAAAATCAACAAATCATACATCATAAATTAACTTTCATGTTTAAAAATTATTTAAAAACCGGATGGAGAAATTTAAACGGCAACAAATTTTACAGCCTGATCAATATCAGCGGCCTTGCCATCGCGCTGGCAACAAGTATAATGCTATTGCTTTGGGTGCAAAATGAAAAAAGCTATAACAAGTTTAATAAAGATTATCAAAACATTTACCAGTTAAGCACACATTTTACTGACAACGGCAATGAAATAACGTGGACGCAAGTACCCGGACCACTTTCTGTTTTTGCAAAATCGATTCCAACGGTAAAATCTATTGTAAGGATTGTAGCCGATTATGATCAGTTACTTTCCAACACCAACCACACAAAGATATTTGATGGAAATACTATTGCAGCAGTGGACAGCAGTTTCTTTTCCATTTTTAGTTATCC
>JAICKT010000402.1 GCA_025927795.1 Parafilimonas sp.
AATGGGCTGCAACACCATCGCTGTTTATATTTTCTGGAATTACCAGGAAACATCAGCGGGCGTTTTTGATTTTACATCAACCAATCACAACATTGCCCAGTTTATAAATATTTGTAAAGAAGAAAATATGTGGGTGTTGCTGCGTCCTGGTCCGTATGTATGTGCAGAATGGGATTTCGGTGGCTTGCCATCATATCTTTTAAAAATTTCTGATATTAAAATTCGCTGTATGGATGAGCGATACATGAGCGCAGTAACACGTTATATCAATCGCTTGTCGAAAGAAATTACGCCGCTGCTTTGCACGCATGGCGGGCCGATTTTAATGGTACAAATTGAAAATGAATATGGCAGCTATGGCAACGATAGAAATTATATCGCCGCATTGAAAAAGTTATGGATTAATAATGGTGTTGATGTTCCATTTTATACTGCTGATGGTCCAACTGATTTTATGTTGAGCGCCGGAAGTATTGATGGTGCTGCGATTGGACTTGATAGTGGAAGTAGCGATGATGATTTTAATGAAGCTAAAAAACATAATCCAAATGTTCCTTCATTCAGCAGCGAAACATACCCCGGGTGGTTAACACATTGGGGCGAGAAATGGGCGAAGGTTGATACAAATGATATTTTGAAAGAAGTAAAATATTTACTCGATCATAAAAGATCTTTCAATTTATATGTTGTGCATGGCGGAACAAATTTTGGTTTTACTGCTGGTGCAAATTCTTTTTCGCAAAGTCAGTTTCAGCCAGATGTTACAAGCTATGATTATGATGCGCCAATTGATGAGCAAGGCAATCCAACACCAAAATATTTTGCGTTGAGAAATCTTATTTCAAAATATGTTGATTATAAAATTCCTGATGTACCGGCAACTATTCCAACAATTGAAATTCCGGCATTTAATTGCACACCATTTACAACTGTGTTTGATAATTTGCCAAAGCCTGTTGAAATCGTGCAGCCTGTGCCGATGGAAAACCTGAATCAAAAAAGCGGATACGTTTTATATACAACAAAATTAATTGGGCATAAAAGCGGAAATCTTGCTATAACCGATTTACATGATTATGCATTGGTTTTTGTAGATAGAAAATTTATTGATACAATGTTTCGCGGAAATGATAAACACATCATCAAATTGCCTAAAACAAATAACCCAAATCCTGAATTAGAAATTTTAGTGGAAGCGTTGGGGCACATCAATTTTGCACAATATATGATTGACAGGAAAGGCATCACTGATCGTGTTACATTAAATGGCATGACATTGATGAATTGGAAAATTTATTCTTTGCCGATGGATGAAAAATTTATTTCATCACTTAAAGAAAATAATGTTAGCGATTCGGCAAAAGGAATTTTTTATAAAGGAACCTTCAGTTTAAGCAAAACCGCCGATACATATATTAACATGAGTAATTTTAAAAAAGGTGTTGTATGGGTAAATGGTCATAATCTCGGAAGATTTTGGTATATCGGTCCGCAGCAAAAATTATATTGTCCTGCATCGTGGTTGAAGCAAGGAAATAATGAAGTGCTCGTTTTTGATTTATTGCTGAACGAAAAAGCTGTTACCGTAAGCGGAAGCAAAACGCTTTATTGATTAAAAGGCGCAGCCCGTAAATGAAGCTTACTATAGAATGTAAAACTTCTAACTCCTCTAAAGAAGTTTCAATTCATTTTTTCAATTTATCTTGTACTCTAAATTTAATTTTATTTCATGAGAACAAGGCTAACGCTTCATGCAATTACTATAAGCATATTTTTTTTATTTGGATTTATATTTCATTTATCAGCACAACAAAAAAAATTATCATTATCTGATTTGTCACAAAATCAAATTGTAGATGGCTTTAAAGCAGAAGCAATATATCTCAACGATGCGAATGAACCAATGGGTGGTCGCTTTGTTCACCAGGCAACAGGCTTTACACTTGATCTTTTGCAAATTGAATCAGTGCCTCAGGCTTTTATTTGGGTGAATACTTTTCCTGTGTCTGACAGAGGTGAGCCACATACGCAGGAACATTTACTTATCACAAAGGGAAATAAAGGACATGACATTAATACAAGAGAAGGCATGTCGCTGGCACAATCAAATGCATTTACATCACAACTGCACACAGTGTATGATTTTAATACTGCTGCAGGTGGTGAAGTGTTTTATGATTTGTTTGAAAGATTTCTTGATGCTTTGTTATATCCAGATTATACTGATGAAGAAATAAGTCGCGAAGTACGCAACTGGGGCATCACACAAAATCCCGACAGCACATTACGACTGGAAGAAAAAGGCTCTGTGTATAACGAAATGTCAACAACAATGAACAATCCCTATGCGCTTTTATATGATTCAATTGGAAGATTGTTGTATGGAAATGCGCACCCGATTTCTTACAATGCAGGAGGCTTGCCGGCAGGCATTCGTGTGTTGAATGCAACAGACATACATAAGTTTCATGATGAACATTATTTTCTGGCAAACATGGGTGCTATTACATCATTGCCCGGTACAATGCCGTTGGATTCAGTTTTAAATCGTATGAATAATATTTTAAACCAACTGGATAAGCAAAACATAAATCATACATCACATATTGCAAATAAATTACCCCCGCCGCAACCTGCAGAAGCAGGAGAAATTTCAATAATAGATTATCCTTCAGAAAATGAACAGGAGCCCGGAACAATGTTGTTCGCTTATCCTGCAAACTTGCAGTTAAGCGCAACAGAAGATGTATTGCTTGGAAATTTTCTTAGTGTGTTTGCAAGCGATGCTACTACTAACCTGTATAAATTATTTGTAGATAGTAAAACAAGAATAAAAGATTTTGATGCGCAAATGGTTTTTGGTTATTTGGATGATAAAGAAGGTCAGCCAATTTATTTAGGATTAGATGGAATAAAAACAGAAAATCTTACGAAAGAAAAAGCTGAGCTGGCAAGAGAACAAATAAAAAATGAGCTGAATAAAATTGCATCTTATAAAGATCATTCACCTGAATTACTTGCCTTTAATAAACGCTATGAAAATAGTTTGATAAGTTTAAGAAGATCCTACACCAAGTTTGTAAATACTCCACCAAAATTTGGATTTCGCGATACATATGATTCATGGTATTTGCAAATCCAGGAAATGAATAAAATTCCGGGCTTCAAAAAATCTGTTGTTTTAAAACCGCAGCTTGATTCTGTACATCAACTATTAGCAAGCGGCACAAACATCTGGAAAAGATATTTGCAGCAATGGAATCTTACAACAGCAACACCATATGTTGTAGTAAGCAAAGCGAATTCTTCACTTATAACTAAAGCTGAAGCTGAACGTAAAGAAAGATCAGCAGCAGAAGTTGCAAGATTAAAGACGCTTTATAATATACAGGATGATCAGGCTGCAATTCTTCGTTACAAAGCGATATATGATTCCAATACAACTGTGCTTGAAAAAGCAGAACAGGCACACATTATAAAATTTATAGACAATCCGCCGCTTACATTGGATGATCAGTTAATTTATAAACAAGAAACGTTGAATGGAAATGTTCATATGCTTGCTTCAGTGTTTAATAACATGACAAGTGTTACAACAGGCATTGCTTTAAACTTGAACAGCGTGCCGCAAAATAAATTGGTGTACCTCGCAATTCTTCCTGATTTATTAACGTCAACAGGCATTATAAAAGATGGAAAAGCAATTTCGTATGAAGATATGTCGCAGATGTTGCAACAGCAGATTCTTAGTTTGGAAAGTTATTACAGCACGAGCAATACAACAGGCAGAGCAGAACTTGTTGTAAAAGGTGCAGGCAATAATGTTACCGAAGGTGAACGTGCAATTGAATGGATGAATGATGTATTAAAACAACCCAACTGGACTACCGAAAATTTGCCGCGTATCAGAGACCTTGTTCAGCAGGAATTATCCAACATAAGAAAAAGAATGCAGAGCCCGGAAGAAACATGGGTAACGGATCCGGCGAGTGCTTACTTCTC
>JAICKT010000273.1 GCA_025927795.1 Parafilimonas sp.
CAGCAGGGAGAATTCTTTTAAAAATGAGTTGAAGCAATTGCCGCATGTAAAAGGTGCATCAGTTATCGGCAGAACACCCGGCGTTGAAATGGCAAGAGCATTTGATATACATAGAACAGATGTAAATACGAATGATAAATTGTCAATGCGCAATGCAAGTGTTGATGCCGATTTTATGAATGTGTTTGATGTTAAACTGTTAGCAGGAAGAAATTTTACTAACACAGATTACAATCCAAACTGGGAGAAACTTCATAATGTTATTTTAAATGAATACGCAGTAAAGCAATTGGGTTTTAATTCAGATAAAGATGCGATAGGCAAAACAATTAGTTTGTTTGAAAGAAACTGGGATATTGTTGGAGTAATAAAAGATTTTCATCAAAAATCATTGCGCTATCCTGTTGAGCCAACCATTTTGTTGCCGAGCTATGGAACAGATAACCCAATATGTATAAAGACAGATACGAAAGATCTTGCATCAACTATAAATGCTGTTAAGACAAAATATGCAACATTCTTTCCGGGTAATTATTTTGATTATTATTT
This sequence comes from Parafilimonas sp., assembly GCA_025927795.1. Taxonomy (GTDB): domain Bacteria; phylum Bacteroidota; class Bacteroidia; order Chitinophagales; family Chitinophagaceae; genus Parafilimonas. The sequence continues at coordinate 550 of JAICKT010000273.1, forward strand.
TTTAGATGAAAAATTTAATGAGCAATATAAAAACGACATGCTCTTTGGAAATATATTTTCCATCTTCGCAAGCTTTGCCATTTTTATTGCATGTCTTGGATTACTTGGTCTTTCATTATTTGCAACTGCGCAACGCACAAAAGAAATTGGTGTGCGCAAAGTGCTGGGCGCATCAGTATCAAATATTATTTTATTGCTTTCAAAAGATTTTATCAGGCTTGTTATAATTGCCTTTGTAATTGCATCACCTGTTGCGTGGTTTATTATGCATAACTGGTTACAGGATTTTGCTTACCGAATCAATATCAGTTGGTGGATATTTTTTGCTGCAGGTTTACTGGCAGTAATTATTGCATTAACAACAATCAGTTTCCAGGCAATAAAAGCAGCGATAGCAAACCCTGTAAAGAGTTTGAGAACGGAATAAAAATTAGCTAACAGTTAATGGCTGATAGCTGTCAGCCAAAACAAAAAATATGCTTAAAAATTATTTTAAAACCGCGCTGCGAAATTTATTAAAGAATAAAACTTTTTCTGCAATAAATATTATTGGTCTTTCCATAGGCATGGCTGTATGCATCATTATCATGCTGTTCGTTTCTTACGAGAGAAGCTTCGATAATTTTCATACAAAAAATATTTACCGGCTGAATGAAGTGCAAAAGTTTGAAGGCATGGTTTCATCGCAAAAGGTTGCACTGTCAATGTTTCCAATGGGCCCAACATTAAAGAATGAGTTCCCTGAAATAAAAAATTTTACCCGTATACACTGGACAAATAAATACCAGATGACGGCAGGCGAAAAGAGAATCTTTTTTTCAGAATCATATTTTGTTGATTCTACGTTTCTGCAAATTTTTGATTTTAAACTGTTGAAAGGAAACCGCACAACAGCATTGCAAAAACCAAACAGCGCAATCTTAACAGAGGCAAGCGCAGAAAAACTATTTGGGAAAGAAAATCCTATTGGAAAAAGAATAACACATTATGGAGGTGATACGGTAAGCTTTGTTGTTACCGGTGTTTTGGAAAATGTACCACAAAATTCTCAACTGCAGTTTGATGCTTTGTATTCTTTCAGCTCAATTTATCAGCCCTGGATGTTTACCAACTGGGGCGGCAACTGGCTCAACACTTATTTTGAGTTAGCACCAAACACAAACATAGCGGCACTTGAAAAAAGGTTTCCCGCATATTTAAAAAAATATATGACCGACGGTGATGGCTGGAAAAATTATGAATTGTTTCTTCTTCCTTTTAAAGATGTGCATGCAGGCGCAACAGATATTGGTCTCGATTATCTCAATTATCAAAAATTTGACAAGAATTATACAAACATATTTTTTGCAATTGCTTTGGTTGTGCTGCTTATTGCATGCATCAACTTTATGAACCTTTCTACTGCGCGCTCGGCAGAAAGAGCAAGAGAAGTTGGCATAAGAAAATCAATTGGTGCACATCGCTGGCAATTGTCTGTACAATTTATCAGCGAGTCTATAATTCTTTCGCTTTTTGCATTAGTGCTCGCTGTTATTCTTGTAACATTATTTCTTCCCTTTGTAAATAATTTAAGCCAGCGGAATCTTACGTTCCCTCTTTTCAGTAATCCATTGCTTTTTATTTCAGTTGTTGGGGGAACGATTTTAATTGGCGTTTTATCAGGTCTATATCCTGCGGGATATTTATCATCATTTCAGCCTGTGAAGGTTTTGAAAGGTTCTGTTCAAACAGGAAAAAATAAAGGAACATTAAGAAACGCTTTGGTAGTTGTTCAGTTTTCAAGCGCTATATTTTTAATGATTGCTACTGTTTTTGCTGTAAGACAACTGAATTATATGCAAAGCCGCGACCCGGGTTTTAACCGCGACCAGGTTGTAACAATTCCGCTTGATGAAATTACCAGCAGGAAGTTCGATGTTGTAAAACAACAACTCTTAAATAATACTTTGGTAACTGCAGTTACAGGTTCGCAGGATATATTGGGAAGTCATTTAGATCAATCCGGCATTGAATTTAGAGGCGACGGACCAAAACGACAACTTACATCAACAAGATTAATAGTAGATCACGATTATCTCAACTTGTTTAAAATTCAGTTGGCTCTGGGTAAAAATTTTTCTTCCGATCCTGATGAGAATGGCAAGGAATATATTATTAATGAAGCACTCGCTAAAGAATTATTGAAAGACAATCCTAAAGCACAAATGCAATCATTACTTGGAAAACATTTTGGCTTCGATTCTATCGGAACAATTGTTGGCATAGCAAAAGATTTCAATTTTAATTCGCTGCATTATAAAATTGAAACCATGTTCATGTATAACCAGAAAGATTGGGGCTTCAGCAACTTGTCTGTAAAAATAAACGGCGGTAAAGCAAAAGATGCAATTGCATTTATACAATCTGTATGGCAAAAAAATTTCCCTGATCATCCTTTCGAATATCAATTTCTCGATGATCATTTTGCAGATGTTTATCGTGCAGATTCGCAAGTGAGTTCGATAGTTGGCATACTCGCAGTGTTAGCCATCATCATTTCCTGTCTTGGTTTATTCGGTCTTGCCTCTTACTCTGCCGAGAGAAGAATAAAAGAAGTAGGCATACGAAAGGTTTTAGGCGCATCTATTCAAAATATTGTTGGTATGCTGTCAAAAGATTTTTTGAAATATGTTTTAATAGCTTCGGTTATTGCTTTGCCCGTTGCATGGCTAAGCATACATAAATGGCTACAGGATTATGCTTATCGCATTGAAATAAGTTGGTGGATTTTTGTTGCTGCTGTTTTTATTGCAATGATAATTGCGTTTATAACAATTAGTTTCCAGGCAATAAAAGCTGCAATAGCAAATCCAGTGAAAAGTTTGAGAACTGAGTAACAAAAATGAATGATGAATCGTCCATGATAAATAAATCTAATTCAGGACCTAAAACTTTTATATGCTAAGAAATTATTTTAAAGTTGCCTTGCGCAATCTCTGGAAGAACAAAGCATTTTCTGCCTTAAATATTGTTGGGCTTGCAACTGGTCTTGCAGTTTGTTTGCTGATTGTTTTGTATGTAGTTGATGAGTTAAGTTATGATAAATACAATAAAAATGCAGATCGCATTTTTCGTCTTGATGCAGATATTTATTTTAATAACACTTCAGCAATTTTTGCAGTGGCACCAGACCCTTTAGCACCTGCCTTAGTAAGAGATTACCCTGAAGTTGAACAAATGACAAGAGTAAATTTCCAGGGTGATATATTGGTAAAAAAAGATAATCAGAATGTAAAAGACCATAATGCTGCTTTTGCTGATTCTACTTTTTTTAAAGTATTTACTGTGCCGATGATAGCAGGCAATCCAAACACTGCATTGAACGAACCTAAATCAATTGTGATTGATGAAACAACAGCAAAAAAGTATTTCAACAGTACAAATGTTGTTGGTAAAACTTTGTTTATTGATAATAACACTAACTGTAAAATAACCGGTGTAATAAAAGATATACCGAAGCAATCTCATTTTCATTTCAGTTTTATTCGACCAAAAAGAGATTATTACAAAAACGATTCCTGGCTTAGCAATAACACCTACAATTATGTGTTAGTAAGACCCGGCGTTACAAAAGAAAAATTGCAAAAAGATGTTGATGCAACTATCAATAATTATTTGGGAAAAGAGTTAGAAGGGCAATTCCATGCTTCATTAAAAGACTTAACAAACAAAGGCAATCATTTTATTTATCATGCAATGCCGCTTACTGATATTCATCTTTACTCAAATAAATCTTATGAAATAGAAGCTAATGGAGATGCTACTTATGTTTATATATTTTCAGTTATCGCGATTTTCATTTTATTGATTGCATGTGTAAACTTTATGAACCTTTCAACTGCGCGTTCTGCTAACCGTGCAAAAGAAGTAGGTATAAGAAAAGTTGCAGGTTCATTACGTTCACATCTCATCACTCAATTCTTAACTGAATCTGTTTTATTAAGTTTCTTTTCGCTTGCGCTTGCTATTGTATTAGCAATGTTATTGCTGCCTTTATTTAATCAACTCGCTGTTAAGGAAATGAGTGTGGCAACTTTATTTTCTACCTGGCTTTTTCCTGTAATGATTGCATTGGTTTTTGTAGTCGGAGTTATTGCAGGCAGTTATCCTGCATTTTATCTATCATCTTTTCAGCCAATACAGGTTTTAAAAGGAAAAATTGCAAAAGGATTTAAAAGCAGTTGGCTGCGCAGTGGTTTGGTTGTATTTCAATTCAGCATTTCAATTATGTTGATTATAGGTACAATTATAATTTATAATCAGCTTGATTTTATACGCAGCAGAAAAATTGGTTATAACCGCGACCAGGTTTTGGTATTGCATAATGCATATTATCTGGATAAGCAAATACATACATTCAGAAATGAATTGTTGAATATTCCAGGTGTAACCAATGCAACAATTACCGGTGATCTTCCAACTTCTCCAAATTTTGATAATGAAGGTTGGTTTCGTGATGCAACGATGGATGCAACAAAAGTTGTTGTACTAACCAATTTTTATGTTGATGAAAATTATATTCCAACAATGGGTATGCAGATGGCACAAGGCAGAAACTTTTCAAAAGATTTTCCAACAGATTCTGTTGGTGTAATTCTTAATGAAGCAGCTGTAAAAGTACTCGGCTTTAAAGATCCGTTGAAAGAAATATTATACAGCCCGAATTTTTATAATGGGAGTATCCACGGCGCAACCGCTAATCATATAATAGGTGTCGTTAAAGATTTTAATTTTAGTTCCATGCATCAAAATGTTGGTCCGCTTATTATGAACAAAGGGGAAAACTGGGGATCTATTGCAGTGCGCATCAGCTCAAAAAATATTCCTTCATTAATTAACAGCATACAAACTAAATGGAACAGTATGGCGCCAGGCCAACCATTTAATTATACGTTTATGGATGCTGATTTCAACAAAATATATACGGCAGAGCAACAAACAGGAAAACTGTTTATAACGTTTGCAGTGTTTGCCATTTTTATTGGTTGTTTGGGTTTGTTTGGATTGGTAACGTATGCAGCAGAACAGCGCACAAAAGAAATTGGTGTAAGAAAAGTTTTGGGAGCAAGTGTAGGTGGTATTGTGGCGATGCTTTCAAAAGATTTTGCAAAGTTAGTTTTAATTGCATCTGTTATTGCGTTTCCTGTTGCATGGTGGGCAATGCATAAATGGCTGCAAAGTTTTGCTTACAGAATTAATATTAGCTGGTGGGTTTTTGTAATTGCAGGTGTTGCTGCTATTTTAATAGCATTAATAACAGTTAGTTTCCAGGCAATTAAAGCGGCAATAGCAAACCCGGTGAAGAGTTTGAGAACGGAATAAGTCAATTGAAAATTAAAATGTAAATCAGACATCAGAAATCAACTTTTATGTTCCAAAACTATTTCAAAACAGCATTCAGAAATCTATTACGAAACAAAGTTTATTCTTTCATCAACATTGCAGGCTTAAGCCTTGGCCTGGCTTGTGCCATGTTGATTATGTTGTACGTAAAAGACGAAGTAAGCTTTGACA
>JAICKT010000300.1 GCA_025927795.1 Parafilimonas sp.
AAAGCTTATGTAAGTTTTGATGACTGGAAGTTTATCCCAAAGGAAAAATTTGAATGGATTGAAGAATGGCATGCAGAAGAAGAACGCAAATATTTAGTCGGCGTTATTTCTTTTGAAGAAATAAAAAATAATAATTGGTGGAAAGAAAATAATACTTCACTCATCTTATCACCCGAACCAATTATTGAAGATGTTGAAATAAGAAAGCTTAAGAAAAAAAGTTTGGAGTTGGCGGGTGTTTAATGAATTGTTTTTTAATTTTTATTAAAAACCCTGAAGGTTAAAAGCAGGAGAATTCATCAAACATATACTGGTAAAGGCTTTCAGAAAATTATATAAGCACTTAAATTTTTTCAACTCATAGTCATATAAATATTTCTTTGGTGCTAATCAAAATTCTTCAAAAAACAAAAAGAAAAAATTTTTTTTCGGCCGAAAAAAATTGCCGTTGACCTGATGTGCTTCATTTATAAATGTTTGTGGAAAAGAATTTATTTTTTGCTTAGGTGAAATACAAAAACATCGCTTAAAAAAATTTTTTTTTCAACATAGAAGTTTTGATATTCGTCTTCCGTCCCAAAGAATAATTCATCTTAAAAACATGAAAAAATTTTTTGGGATTTTTTACCGAATCAGAATCTACTAACTCAATTAACGTTTGACTATTTGCTATGTTAAAAACCGCAGACAAAGTATGGGACAATTGCTTGAAAATAATCAAAGACATCGTAGAGTGGCAACATTTTAAAACATGGTTCGAACCAATTAAACCGATTGAATTAAACGGAAATGTTCTGCTCATTCAGGTACCAAGCCAATTCTTTTTTGAATTTCTTGAAGAACATTATGTAACACTCCTTGCAAAAACTTTAAAACGTGAACTTGGTAAGACTGCGCGGCTTGAATATCGCATTATGGTTGATAGTGGTGGTAAAGGGAAAAACGGCACGGTTGATGTGCCTGCAGGTAATATTAAATTTTATAACAACAATGAAATGAGTTTCCCGCTTGTAATTAACGACGAAGTAAAAAACCCGTTTGTTATTCCGGGTTTAAAGAAAATGCAAATCGATCCGCAATTAAATGCATCGTATGTTTTTGATTCTTTTATTGAGGGCGATTGTAATCGTGTGGCGCGTCGGGCGGGTAAAACTGTTGCAGAAAAACCAGGTGCAAGTTCTTTTAACCCGCTTGTGGTATATGGCGGCGTGGGTTTGGGCAAAACACATTTAGGTCAGGCAATTGGTAACGAAGTAAAAAGATTGCATTCGCATAAAATTGTTTTGTATGTAAGCAGTGAAAAATTTATTAATCAATTTCAGGATCATAGCCGCAATGGAGCAATAAACGATTTCATTCATTTTTATCAATTGATTGATGTGTTGATAATTGATGATGTACAGTTTTTTGCAAAAGCTGAAAAATCGCAGGATGCATTGTTTGCTATTTTTAATCATTTGCATCAAAGCGGAAAACAATTAGTATTAACTTCTGATAAATCGCCAAAAGATTTGGATGGCATGCAGGAACGTTTATTAAGCCGTTTCCGCTGGGGCTTAAGTGCAGATTTGCAGGCGCCCGATTATGAAACACGCATTGAAATTCTTGAACGTAAGATGAAGAATGATGGATTGGAAATGCCGAAGGATGTGGTGAAATACGTTGCGTATAATATCAGTACAAATATTCGTGAATTAGAAGGTGCAATGATTTCTTTGCTTGCTCAATCTTCGCTGAATAAAAGAGATATTGATCTTGAATTGGCTAAAAAAGTATTACGCAATTTCATTCGTACGAGCAGTAAAGAAATAACGATTGATACCATTCAAAAATTAGTTTGCGAATTTTTTGATGTGCCTTACGACAGGCTGCTGCATAAAACACGCAAACGCGAAATTGTTCAGGCAAGACAAATCACTATGTACCTTGCAAAAGCATTTACTAAAAATTCTCTAAAAACAATTGGCGAACATTTTGGCGGAAGAGATCATACAACCGTTATACATAGTTGCCAGACTGTAAAAGATTTAATGGATACGGATAGTTTGTTCAGAGAAAATGTTGTTGAACTTACACAGAAAGTACAGTTAGCGGCGATGTGATTTTCACGTTACATTTTGTATTTAAACACAGTGAAGTTTCTTACACAAAAAATATAGTTATACTATCAATAAGAAATAATTTCTCTGTTTTCGTATTTTCCTTTTTTAATATTAAGCTTTATACCAAACACAATTCCTTTCACACTCCCGTTTAAATCTTCCGAAAGGATTTTATGCAAAAATATTTTTAGATAATACAAGCTTAATGATAATCGTCATTTTTTGAAATGATTACAATCAGCTTTTGCTTTGACAGCAATCATCTTTATTGAACCAGGACACAAATAAGTTTGCGTATAATTTTTTTTATGAAGACGATAATTGCGCCTACTGATTTTTCGGCTGTTTCTTTAAATGCGGTAAACTACGCTGCAGATATGGCTGTTGCAACAAAGACAAGCCTTTTAATATTGCATGCAACTGAATCGTCTTTTGGTATAAACAATTCCGGCGCACCTGTTTACACCGAAGCAGAAAGCGAAGAAAAGTTAACTGCACTTAAAAAAGATTTAATTAAAAGAACACAAAATAAAATTAAAATCAACTCGAAGCAGGTTACAGGCATTATAGAAAATGAGTTAATAAAAATATGCGATTATAGAGATCCGTTTGCAGTTGTAATGGCAACACATGGCCCGAGTTTGCGCAAATTTATTTTTATTGGAAGCATTACGGTTTATTTATCAAGGCATTTAAATTACCCGGTAATTGCGGTACCTGGAAACGTACATTTTAAACCGGTGCATAACATTGCGCTTGCAACCGATTTAAAAAATATTGATGATTTGCCGCTTGAAAAAATTTCAGCCGTTGTTACTGCCTTTAATGCAAAGCTTAGCATTGTGCATGTTTATGCAGATAAAGAAGATGTGAGTAAATACTTTATTGAAGAACTTGCATTCTGCAATTACTTCAAACATTTAAATCCTGAGTTTCATTTTATAAAAAGCAGCAACGTTCAAAAAGGTATTTTATCTTTTGCTGAAAAACATAAGATAAATATGATTTTAACCTTCCCTAAAAAACATACTTTCTTTCATAATAGTGAATCAAAGCAACTGATTTTTAATTCACCTGTTACTGTGATGACGATTCAATAATATTAAAGCATGAAATTATTTTTTGAAAAAAACAGTCTTCCAGAAGATATAAAAAAAGTTTTTACAGCGAATTACCCGTTTTTAAAAATTGAATTCTATAAAAACCCGCTTATAAAATCTCTATATAAAAAAGAAACTATTCCGGCGCACTTGCCTTTGATTCAGCAAATAAAAAAACAATCTGAAACAGTAATTAATATTGATAGAAATAAAACTGTTGCTGAATTGGAAAATGATTTTTTATCCATCGGATTAAAGGCTGAAGTTTTTCGAAAATCCGGTAATGTTTGGGTTGAAACCTCTCTAACCAACAACTGGACGCTGCAACAACAAAATGCAGCAGCAGAAGAATTAAGCAGGCATTTTGCAACTACTGCTAAAAGTTTTTAAAGTAGGAACAAAACACAGCGTCTTACCGTCATGCCCAACTTAATTGGCATCGCATGCTTATAAATCTTTCCATTGATGATTTACTTTCGAAATCAATTCAATTTTTTTCTCACTTCATCATTATCCTCTATAACAAGAATTTTTTTCAGAAAAGCTATGCTTGTTGCGGAATATGAATAGTAAAAGCAGAGCCTTCATTCAGCCCGCTTTCTATTTTAATGGTGCCATTCATCAATTCAAGATATTTGCCAACAATATGCAAACCCAAACCCGTGCCCTGGATATTAAAAGCATTCTTCGCCCTGAAAAACCGTTCGAACAAATGCTGCTTATCTTCTTCTGAAATGCCAATGCCTTTATCTTTTATTGATAAGCTAAAATTATTTTCTGTTATTAAAGATTCCACTTTAATAACAGAATTTTCAGGTGAAAATTTTATTGCATTTGAAAGCAGGTTGATGCAAATATTTTTTAGAAGATGTTTATCAAGCACAACATTTTTTTCGCCGTTATATTCAAAAGTAATTTGCTGACCGTGTTTTAAATTCACCTGCATTTCACTAATAACAATTTTTATTTCAGAAAAGCAATCTTCTGCGGTCAGCGCTTCAATGCTTGATTTTATTAAACCTTCATCCAGCTTATCAAGCGAAAGAAAATCATCAAGAATAAGCTTCATATCATTCACTGCATTTTTTATGCGTACAATATGTTTCGCACGTTTTGCCGGCTCGTTTAAATCATTATATTTTTCCAGCAAATAAGCAGAAGAAAGAATAGTACTGAGCGGAGTTTTAAATTCATGGGAAGCCATGGAAACAAATCTTGATTTTAATTCCCCTAAATCCTTCTCAGTTTCCAGCGCCTCACTCAATTCATGTTTTGATTTTTCTAATGCTGTAAGTGTTTCTCGTAACATTTGTGTTCGGTCTTCTACTTTTTTTTCAAGATTTGTGTTGAGTTGTTTTATCTGCGTTGTAATACGTTCCAATTCTTCTTTTTGTTTTACGGCAACCGATTCGTGTTCTTTGCGCACCGTGATATCAATCACAAAAGCAATTACGAAAAGTTTATCATTAATAGTGTAATTGCTCAGGCTCACTTCAACCGGAAACACACTACCATCTTTTTTTTTCGCAAACAAATCTCTTCCATGCCCCATTGCACGCGGTGTTGGATTTTTATAATATCCTTCCCTGTACTGTTCATGTTTTGTTTTTAATGCCGGCGGTATTAATATTTCTATCGGCTTACCTAAAACTTCTTCTTTCGTATAGCCAAAATCATTTTTTGCCTGTTTATTAAAATTGCTGATGATGCCCTTTTCATCGGTTACAATTATTCCAATGGTTGCATAATTAAACAAGGCTTCAAATGAATAAAGATTGCCAGGTATATCGTTTTTGGATTCGTGCATTTACTGTCAAAATTAGTTTTCATATTAAAACAGGATGTCAAATCATTTGAAATATTTATACAATAAAACAAGTCGCATCAAAACTTTATCCATTGCAAATTTTATAAAAAGCAATAAACCCAGCATGACGAAAATCATGTTTTGAACGTTTACTCGTCATGTTTTATAGCCGTACAGGTGGCAGCTTTGTATCATTAAAAAATAAAACTATGGAATACAGATTAACAAACAGTAACCTTGGTGGTATTAAGGCTGAAGACTTATATAATTACAGTGAGAAAAGAAGCGCCAATATTTTTACAAGATTTTTTGCATGGTGCAGCCAGCAAGAAGATAATCGCTTTTTGTGGTTAGGTATTACGCTGTTTGGTCAAATTGGGGCAGTGTTGCCAATAACAGCATGGGCTATTTTATATCTTGGTAACAATAGTTTGCTTTTATGGATTATAGCACTTGCAGTAAATGTACCTTTGTACATTTTAAATCTTGGCGCGGTACATACAAAATATATATTGCCGGTTTTCTTTTTTGTGTTGCTTACAGAAGCAGTAATTATTTTGTATTGTGTTACATTGTTTTTAATGAGTTAATATCGTGAGATGTTTGAACGTTTGCGCATACCGGATTTATTTCGCATCATTGTTGCGCATAAATTCTAATACATC
>JAICKT010000087.1 GCA_025927795.1 Parafilimonas sp.
ACAATCTTATTGTCTTTAGCAACCAATACTACACAACCCGGTGTTGCATGTTGCGCAATCGCATCTGCAGCAATACTGTCAATGGTTGAATAAAGTTTTGCGCTGTCCATATTAACAGCTTGCGGATTTGCATGCGCTAATCTTTGCAAGCGATAATCTGTAATTCCATCACCGTAATGAAAAGCATCACAAACTGTAACAGGCAATTTTCCCTGAAGTGTATATTCACCATTCAGCCAGTCAAAAGCAGCCTGCTGAAAATAAGCATCATCTTCATAACATTCAACAAGATTATTTGCATCGCAGAAATTTTTTAGTGCATACGGATTACCAAACACCATAGTTATTGCATGTGTTGACGATTGTAAATTTTTAATGAGATTAAGTGCGCTTTGTGTTAATCCAAAATTTCTTGCGGGATATTTATTAAAACCATGAACGCCGATTATAACCGCATCATAATTGTTGCTAACCTGTTTTAAAATTGAATCAGCAATTGTTGAATCATCATCATAACCCATAAAATATATGTCTGCAAATTTTTCTATAGACAAAAAAGTGGCAAGCGCATTTGAATCAACTATGCCAACAGCTACATAAGCAACTTTTTTATTATCGTAAGGAAGCGGAAAAAATGAAGAATCTTTTAAACGCAGTAATGTGATGGCGTTTCTTGCAACCTGGGCTCTCAAACGGCTTACATCTTTATTTAAATCATTATAAAGATTAGTTGTATCCACTGCATGAACATGATCTAAGCCTAAATTATATTTTGCAAGCAATACTTTTTTTACACGATTAGCAATATCGGCAGAATCTAAAACACCATTTGAAATTGCTGTTTGAATTTTATCAATCGCCTGCGGCACATCTCCTGGCAAACACAACATATCATTTCCGGCAACTAATGATTGCACAGCCGCATCACCTTGCGGAAAATATTTTGCAACGCCCTGCATTTCTAAAGCATCAGTAAAAGAAATTCCTCTAAAGCCTAAATCATCACGCAACAAACCGGTTACATTTTTTTTTGATAATGATGTTGGAAGATGCGGCGTATTATCAATTGCGGGAATACTTAAATGCGCAATCATTACGCTGCCGATGCCTTCATTAAATACAGTTTTAAAAGGATATAATTCCAAAGAATCAAGTGCAGCATAAGATTTAGAAATAACGGGCAAATCCAAATGCGAATCAACAGCAACATCACCATGACCCGGACAATGTTTTGCGCAAGCCATAATATTACTTTCCTGTATGCCGCGCATCATCTGCGTTCCAAACAAGGCCACCTTGTATTTGTCTTCACCAAACGAACGGAAATTTATAACAGGATTATTGGGATTATTATTGATGTCAACCACAGGTGCATAATTTACATTAATGCCTTCGCGTTTGCATTGCGCACCAATTGCTTTACCCACTTCGTATACAAGCCCTGCATCCTGCAAAGCTCCCAATGTTAACTGGTCAGGAAACCTTGCAACGCTATCCAGCATGCGCATGCCCAAACCTGTTTCGCCATCAATGGAAACCATTAACGGCGTTTGTGCTATTTGCTGAAAATGATTTATTAACCCTGCTTGCTTATATGGTCCGCCCTGGAATAAGCAGATTGAGCCGATGTTATAATCATGGATGAGCTGTTCAACTTTATCAGTATAAAAAATAACAGCGCCGGATTTTATTTCGCTTTCGCGAACAACCATTAACTGCGCAATACGTTGTTGCGGCGTAAGTGAATTAAACACACTGTCAACCCAGTGTTGCGAAGTTTCTGTTTGCGTATAAAATGTTTGTGCTGATAAAGTGCAGGAAAAAAAAACTAATACAGGTATTAAGAAATCTTTTTTATAATTCATGATATGGATCTGCTGTAGCTTGTATTGAATGTGGTAAAAGTAAAAACTAAAGGCATTTATCAAATGATAAATTTTAAACAGCAGTTAATTTAATAAACTGTTGCTCTTTATAAGCCTGTATAATTATGCGGCGTAACAGCTTTCAATTCTTTTTTTATTGTGGCGCTTATGTTAAGTGTATCAATAAATTTATGAATTGATTTTTTATCAATGGCAGCGTTACCGCGTGTTAGTGCTTTTAATGCTTCATAAGGATTGGGATAATTTTCTCTTCGTAAAATTGTTTGGATAGCTTCTGCAACAACAGCCCAGTTATTTTCTAAATCTTCTTTCAGTTTTTTCTCATTCAAAACGACTTTATTTAAACCTTTTTCGATTGAACGAAGTGAAATAAAAGTATGCGCCATTGGCACACCCAAATTTCTTAAAACAGTTGAGTCTGTTAAGTCTCTTTGCAAACGGCTTACAGGAAGCTTCGCAGAAAAATGTTCGAGCAAAGCATTGGCAACACCAAGATTGCCTTCTGCATTTTCAAAATCAATCGGGTTTACTTTATGCGGCATAGCAGAAGACCCTACTTCATCTTTTTTAATTTTTTGTTTGAAATAATCCATGCTTATATACATCCACATATCGCGGCATAAATCAATCAGAATATTATTGATTCTTTTAATTGCATCAAAGTGTGCAGCAAGATAATCGTAATGCTCAATCTGTGTTGTGTACTGTAAACGCTGCAAGCCTAAACTTTCTATAAACACATTCGCAAAATTTGCCCAGTCTTTTTTGGGGAATGCAATTACGTGTGCATTAAAGTTTCCTGTTGCGCCGCCAAACTTGGCAGCATAAGGTATATAAGAAAATAATTTTACCTGGTTTTCTATGCGCTCAACAAAAACCATTAATTCTTTTGCCACCGTTGTAGGTGTGGCCGGTTGCCCATGTGTATGCGCAAGCATGGCAACATTTTTCCATTTATTTGCCAGCTCCTTTAATTTTTTTTGCAGATTGATAATCGCGGGCAGGTATTCATTTTCAATATAATTTTTCCAGCTTAAAGGAATAGCTGTATTATTTATATCCTGTGATGTAAGCCCGAAATGAATCCATTCTTTTTCTGCAGATACATTTATTTTTTCCAGTTCCTGTTTTAAAAAATACTCAACGGCTTTTACATCATGATTTGTGGTTGCTTCGATTTGCTTGATTTGTTCTGCATCGTTTAAACTAAAATTATTCTTAAGTTCATTTAATTTTTGTTTTGCTTTTGATGAAAGCTTAAAAAACTTTTTATCAGACAAAAAAATAAAATATTCAATCTCTACCAACACACGGTATTTTATTAAAGCATATTCGGAAAAGTATTCATCTAAATGCGCAACCTGCTTTCGGTAGCGACCATCTATAGGAGAAATTGCAGTAAGATTATTTAGCTCCATGAAAAATTTACTTATTGACCATTAACTAATTGACTATTGACTAATTTCTTTTCTTTGCACGCAAAATTAATTTAAACAATTGAAGAAGATTAAAGTTGGTGCAGTTAGTTATCTCAATACAAAACCTTTATTATACGGTATAGAACGTTCTGCCAGATTAATGGAACAAATAGAACTGGTTACAGATTATCCATCAAAAATTGCGGGGCAGTTATTGAAAGATGAAATTGATGTTGGTCTTGTGCCTGTTGCAGTTATTCCACAAATGAAGGAACATTATATTGTTTCTGATTATTGTATCGGCTCAGATGGTAATGTGGCTTCTGTATGTTTGTTTAGTGAAGTTGAAATAAATAAAATTGAAAAAGTGTTGCTCGATTATCAAAGTAAAACTTCGGTTGCTTTGTGTAAAATATTAATGAAAAATCATTGGAAAAAAAATGTGTTATTTGAAGATACAAAGGGAAATTTTGCAAAAGACATTAAAGAAAATACTGCTGCGGTTTTAATTGGTGACAGAGCTTTAAAACAACGCACAACATCAAAATATATTTATGATCTTGGTGGCGAATGGAAAACCATGACAGGTTTGCCCTTTGTATTTGCAGCATGGATATCAAACAAAAAATTACCCGAAGATTTTATTAAGTTATTCAACAAAAAAAATGCAGAAGGAATAGATAATATTAACGAAGTTATAAGCGAAAACAATTGTGATGTTTATGATTTGCATACTTATTACACACACAATATTTCTTATACATTAAACTTAGAAAAGCTGAAAGGGATGAGTTTATTTTTAGAATTAGTGCAAAAGCTTTAATATGCTTTTTATTTTTGAAATAATAAACTTTTCTGTTTTTGAAAAAACTGCTGGTTATTTTTTTTATAGCTTTTTGTGTAAATGTAACTGCGCAAAACAAAGAAAATTCTGACAGCTTACGCCAGCTTGTTATAGCAGCACGGTATCATTCAGGATTTATTTTTGCCCATAATATTCATGTTAAAAACACAAAAGGCTTAAAACCCGATGGTTTTGAATTTGAATATTCGCATTTAAAAACAGACTCTGTTACCGTTACAAAATTTAAATGTTATCCAAATTTAGGATGGAGCTTTACTTATATTGATTTTAACAGCCGCCTGCTGGGTAAAGCATATTCAGCTAACTACTTTATTGAACCGAATTACAGGATAGGCAATCGCTTAAAAATAAATGTGCGTCTCTCAGGAGGCTTATCCTATCTTACCAATCCGCATAATGCCATAAAAAACCCAACTAATGAAAGTTATGGCAGCCATGTTAATACTTTGCTTCAGGTAGGCCTGGGTTTTTCTTACCCGTTAAGTGAGCATATTGGCATATATGCAATGGGCAATTTTTTTCATGATTCGAATGGTGCTTTAAAACTTCCTAATGCAGGCGTGAATTATATAAATGCATCATTAGGCTTGCGTTACTTTCAATATTCAACGCGATTGCGTGTTTATAAAAAACAAAGAGATACATCGTGGAAACATCAGCCGGTTCACCTGGATGTATCATTGTATTATTCTCCAAAGGATGGATATAAAGGGCCCGATACAACAGCGCAAAGAAAGTTTATGCTGGGTACATCTGCACAAATAGTAAAACAGGTTAGTAATATAGATGCTTTAACCGCAGGTGCGGAAATTTATTATGATGATGCTTTAAGAAGTATTAAAGATGTGATTATAAAGGATAATTCATCTTCAATATTAACGGGTGTTTTAATCGGGCACCAGTTTTTGCTTAACCGGTTTACGTTTTCGCAGCAGTTAGGTTTTTATGTTTCAAAGCATACGAAAGTTTATAATGAGCGTTACACAAATTTGTATCATACAATTTATCATCGGTGGGGATTAAATTATAAAATAAATAATCATTTATTTGGAGGTATAACACTTTTGGCGCATAATCAAATTGCAGATTTTATTGATGCAAGAGTAACGTACAGAATAAGGTGAGATCTGAAACGTGAAAGAGTCATTTCACTTCACCATTCATTTCTCACTTGTTGTATTTCCAGGATAAATAATGCCTAACTGTTTACGCACAGCATCCATAATTTTTACAACATCAATACTTGCCTGATGCGGCAAAATTTCACTTTCAATTTTTCTTTCGTTCAAACATTTTATTACTTCTTCAATTTCATATTGAAAACCTCTGCCTTGCCACGAGGGAATATGTTTAAAAGATGATTCGTTATTTATAATTACTTCTATTTTTTCCGGCTGCTCCGTCCATGGTTTTTTTATACGTATTGTTCCTTCGCTGCCATAAATCCACGCGCTGCCTTCTGTTTGTGTTATAATGGATGACTCAACCATTGCATAATTGCCATTATTATATTTAAGCGCTATGCCACATGTTTCATCAATATGCGCTTCTGTAATTTTTCCGCATGCGAAAATTTCGTCAGGATTGCCAAACAAAAAATAACTTAAATAAATCGGGTAAACACCAACATCCAACAATGAACCGCCACCAAGCTCAGGATTAAAAAAACGGTTGTTCTTATCTTTCTCCGCAATAAAGCTCATGTCTGCATGCAGATGCAGCACTTCGCCAATTGTATTGGATTGAATGATATTAAATAGAAACTGGAAGCTTGGCAAAAACCTTGTCCACATACCTTCCATTAAAAACGTATTATTTTTCTTTGATGCACTTGTAAGTTCTGTTACCTGCCTTTCATTTATTGCAAGCGGTTTTTCGCACAACACAGGTATTTTATTTTGCAGACAGATAAGTGTATGTTCATAATGCATAGGATGCGGTGTAGCAATATAAACTGCATCAGGCTTTTCATTTAAAAAAGCATCTATATCATTTGCAGCAAGCGCGCCATTATACTTATTTACAAACTCCCTGGTATGCTCCGGTTGTTTACCTAAAACCGGACCTATACTGCACTGCTTACTTTCAACATAATTTAAATCTTTCGCAAAATCATGCGCAATATTTCCAGGGCCAATTATCCCCCATTTCATAGGTTACTATTTTATCTTATCTAAAGCAATGTCTTTTATCCAGATACTAATGCTGCGTGATTTAACAGGAAAAAAAGCTGTGCCTTCTTCGTTTGTAACCACCGCGTCGTTAAAGCTTTCTGTAATGTCAACAAATTTTTTATTACCGTTGTGCTGTCCCAAATTCATTTCTTTAAAACCATCTTCATTATTTGAAAGCACAACAGCAAATCCCGAATCTTGATTTTCTTCAGTGCCTTTATTGCACCAAGCAACCACATTCGGATGATCGAAATAATCATTCTGTTCACCTTCTAAAAACTGTTGTCGTATTTTAAGCATTTTATAAAGATGCGGCACGGGCGCAAGCTCAATTGTATTATCGCCAACAGTGTACGAAGCGCCGTAATAGCTCGGATAAAAAACACAGGGAATGCCTTGCTGCCTTAATAAAATTATTGCATTGGCATGTGGCTTAAACCAGAACTCAACAAAAGATTCAAGTGATTGCGTTGGTTGTGTATCATGGTTATCAACAAAAGTTACTGCTGATTGCGGCCGCGTTTGTACCAATGTTCCATTAAAAATATTGGCCAGGCTAAAATCTTTTCCTTTTTTAGAAGCATCGAAAAAATTATGATGCAGCGGCACATCAAACAATTGCACACGATTTTCCATCACATCAAGATATTCATGCAAATATTTTAAATCGGAACTCCAGTATTCTGCAACAGTAAAAAATTGTTTTTTAAAAGTTTGATTAAGGTAATCGAGCCACTCTTTATAAAAGTTTGCTGATATATGTTTTACCGCATCAAGCCGAAAACTATCAATGCCTGTTGTTTTTACATACCACTTACCCCAATATTTTAATTCTGCAGTAACAGCGGGGTTGCGAAATTCTATATCTGCGCCAAGCAGGTAATCAAAATTTCCAAATTCATCTCCAACCACATCATCCCATAAATCTCCGTAACCATTTATTATTTTATAAATACATTTTTCGTTTGTATCTGAACAATCGTCAATGCCGGTAAAAGTTTTCCAATCCCACACAAACTCTGAATATTTTTTATTGCGTCCCGGGAAATAATATTTGGTTGCAATTTCTTTTTCCATTGGTTCAGAAACTACCTCGTTTCTGTTATTTGCATCAACCTGTATTACATGTACTTTTTCAGATTCGTCAGCGCCGTTTTTATGATTTAAAACAATATCCGCCATTACATTCATCTTATGTTCATGCAATGTTTTTATTGCCTTAATATATTCACGCTTACTTCCGTACCTGGTTACTGTTGAGCCTTTTTGATTGAATTCGCCCAAATCAAAAAGATCATATACATCGTATCCAACTCCATTTTCTCCTGCGGATGATTTATATGCCGGCGGAAGCCATACATGTGATATACCGATAAATTGTAAATGCTCCGCTTGTTTTACTACTTCGTTCCATAATTTTTTTTCTTTAGGATAATACCAATGAAAAAACTGGAAAATGGTTAATGACATAAATTTTTTAATTAGCTTTTGCCGGTATCGAATTACCAAAATTATACCATCCTAAGGCATAAATTTTGTGGTAAATATTAAACAAAAACGATCGCCATGCTATTTGTAAAATTATCCCCCCGGCAGATAGCCTCTTATTCTTATGCATGTGTAAAGCTGCAAAAGATATTAAATAAAATGCGCAGGGCACGTAAAATGCTTGAGGATATAGCACAATCAAGTTTTGATAAATCATTTGCGAAATGTGTTTATTTATTTACTTCAGAATCGCTGCAATTTGAAAATGAAATTCACAGTCAAATCAATTCTTTTAACTGCACGCAGCTAAACCTTAAAGCAGAGGAAAAACAGGAAACCCCTGACGCTCTTTTATCAACAAAAAACATGGAATTAGTTTGTAGTTATCTCGAAGAAAATTATATTAAATCTTACAAACAATTATTAAAAGATAAACATTTAAGCAGTTCTTTAAAAAGCTTAATGAATAACCAATTGCAGGCGTTTCTTGCAAGTCTTACACAGCTACGATTATTTAATGAAGTTGAAGCTTCTGTAAACTAATTCATTTCGTTTAAAGATTAATGTTCGAAATAAGTAGAAGCCGTTCTACATAAATAAATATTTGTGTGGCATAATATTTTCGCTACCTGAAACAAATTATATGCGATGCGATCTTTATGGACAGGTTCAATAAGTTTTGGATTGGTAAATATTCCAATCAAATTATACAGCGCAACTGAATCAAGCTCTCTTGGTTTAGATATGCTTGATAAAAAAGACCTTTCAAATATTCACTTTAAACGTGTAAATGAAAAAACAGGTAAAGAAGTTGCGTGGGAAAATATTGTAAAAGGTTATAAAGTAGGCGGCGAGTATGTAATACTTACGGATGAAGATTTTAAAAAAGCAAGCCCCGAACAAACAAAAACGATTGACATAGCTGAGTTTGTGGAAACGGAAGATGTGCCACCAATCCACTTTGAAAATTCTTACTATATAGAACCGGAAAAAAACGGTGGCAAGGCTTATGTATTGCTGCGCGATTCTTTAGCCAAAGCTAAAAAAGCTGCGCTTGGCACTTTTGTTTTGCGTAATAAAGAAAGCCTTTGCTTAATTGCACCTTCTGATAAAATTTTAACGCTGCATAAGATCCGCTATGCGCAGGAAATAAGAAGCACAGAAGATATTAAAGTACCGAGTGCAAAAATCAGCAGTGCAGAAATGCAAATGGCTACAAAACTTATTGAACAGTTAACGGGCGAGTTTGATATCTCGAAATACAAAGACACTTACAGCGAAACCTTAATGAAGTTCATTAATGCAAAAGCAAAGGGCAAAAAATATACTGCACCTAAACTGCATATTGCACATTCACGCTCTAAGGATTTAATGGAAGAACTGAAAGCAAGCTTATCACAGGTTAAAAGGAAAGCCTCTTAGTTAGAAATTACAAGATGTAAGAATAAAATTCTAATAGTTAGTTATTTTTTTTGAAAGCCTTGCACAAGCTCATCTTTGCTAACCACTTTTACTTTATCACCATCTTTTAAAGTTTTACTTACTATATCGTAAGGTCCGGTTACAACCTGTTCGCCGTTTTTCAAGCCGCTTGTAATTTCAATATCATTAATATCCTGTATTGAAGTTTTTACAGGTCTTAGCTTTACTTTTCCATCAGGCTGTACTGCAAAAACAACTTCTGCCAAATCGCTATCACCGGTATTGTCTGATGCAAATGATTTTGCATTTGCACTATCCGCTTTTTTTACATCACTCATACTTCTTGTAGTTACAGCATTTAAAGGCACTGATAAAACGTTAGTATGCGTTTGTGTTTGAATATCTGCGCTGGCTGTCATATTTGGGCGAAAAGGAAAAGGCTGGCCTTTTACAATCAGGTCCTGGTAACTGGAAGGCGCAAGACGAATATGCACTTCATAATTTGTAACCGCAGTGGAAGAAGAATTACCGCTTGCAGATGCTAACGCCGATGACTCAGGGTTTGCTATTTTAAAAACTACTCCTTTAAACTTACGGTTATTGAAAGCATCAATCGAAATGTTTGCCGAATCACCAATCTTTACTTTTGGAATATCATTTTCACCTACATCAACCTGCACCTCAATACTGCTAAGATCTGCAATGCGCATCATTTCTGTACCGATATTAAAACTATTGCCTGCAACACGTTCTCCTTTTTTTACACTTAATAAACTTATAACCCCATCCATTGGTGCAGTTATCGTTGCACGGGCAACATCTTTGTTCGCGGTTGATAAACCAGCCAAAGCATTTTGCACATTTGCCTGGTTTGCTTTTATACCACTTTGTGCTGCTAAATAATTTGCTTTTGCAGATTCATATGCCTGTTGTGCCGTTTCAAATTCTGATTGAGAAATTACTTTTTGATTAAGCAAGGTTTTCTGGCGGTTATAAGCGGCTTCTGTTTGATCTAAGGTTGCTTTCAAGGCGCCTAACTGCGCCTGCGAATTAGCTACCTGTGCTTGTGATTGTGCAACAACCGAAGCTGCCTGGTCGCGTTGTGAAGCATAAATATCAGCATAAATTTTTGCCAGCACTTGTCCTCTGTGCACTGTGTCGCCTTCCTCAACGTTCAGCTCTACAATTTCACCCGATATATCAGGGCTAACTTTTACTTCTACTTCAGGAAAAACTTTACCACTGGCAGTAACTGTTTCTGTTATATTTCTTACAACCGCCTTTTCTGCCGTAACTTTTGTGCCTTCATCTTTTCCAAAAGCACCGGCTTTACTTAATATCACCAGCAATACAATAATTATTATTAGTATGCCGATAATCCATTTTAATTTTTTACTCATAACCTTAAAAAATTTGTATCAAACAAGTTTAAAATTGAACGCCTTGTCCTTTATAAAATTCCAGCACTTTTACTTTAAAAATATAATCATATTTAGCCGCTGCCTGGTTAATTTTTGCAGTGAATAAATTTGTTTGTAAAGTGATATAATCTATCGTTGACATCAGCCCTATATCATATCTTTTTGTTCCGAGGTCGTAAGCATATTGCTGCGTTTCTACTGCTTTAATGGTTGCATTATATTTTGCCAAAGCAGAAACGGCATTACTATATGCAGTATAAATATTCTGCTGTAAGGTTAAATTATCTGCACGTGATTGTAACTGTGAATTTTCTAAATTCAATTTTGCTCTTTCATAATTCGTTCTCGCCTGCCTGCCGTTAAATATTGGAATATTTAATTGCAAACCTATTGCCTGGCTAAAGTTTATATTGGCTATTTGTTTAAAATATCGCACCTTACTATAAACGGGAAGGTTGCCTGAGGTGGCAATGTAATATTCGCGATGATTAGTAATAAATGTTGTATCATTAAAAGGTATCGAACCTGTTTGTTCAAAATAATTGTTACCGTAATTACTACCAAGCTGACCATACAAACTTAACGTAGGATACATAGCACCTCTTGCACTTTTAACTGCATATTGATTTGCTATCACAAACATGCTATCTGATTGCTGCAAAGGCTGGCTGGTAAGTGCAAGCTGATAAACATAAGCCGGTTCAAGTTCAGAAAGCGGTGGTATTGGAATTTTGTCAACATCCGGCGTTGATACGTTAAACGGAGTGGCTTCATCTAAATTAAGCAAAGCGATTAATTGAATTTTGTTTTGGTCTGACGTTCCAGCAGATGTAATATAAGTGCTGCTGTCAGTAGCAAGCTGTGCTTCTAATTGTGCAGCATTTAATTCCGGCATGCTGCCTGCATTAACCAGCTTTCTTGTATTCTCAAGTTGAGCAGTAGTTTGATTGATTTGCACTTTGGCAATATTAGCCTGTTCTACAGAAAGTAAAGTTTGCAGGTAAGATGCTGCAACATTCAATGCAATATCATTTCTTGCCTTGCCCACACCAAGCCTGTATGCCTCTTCATTTTTTTCAGAAGAAATAATATTGTTTTTTATATTGAAAAAATTAAAGAGCGTAATACCTGCCTGTAAATTATATGACTGATAAAATATTTGTTGATTGGTATATTGGTTTGTAGTAGGATCTATGCTGCGCCCGAACTGGTAACCTGTTTGTGTATTAAAGCCAAGTGTTGGAAAAACCTGTGCTTTTGAAAGTTTTGTTTGCAATGCTGCAATTCTTGCCTGCACATCTGCTTGTTGTACGGTAATGTTATTTGCCATTGCATAATCTACACAGCGTCTTAAATCCCAGTTATCCTGAGCATTCACATTCTTTATCCAAAAACAAAAAATGAAAAGCGAAAAGTATTTTATCATTTTCTCATGTTTATAGCCAGACTTGAAACTGGCTCTATGTACAACCGGGCAAAAATAATTGAAAGCATTGTGTGCACATCCCAAATTTTATATAAACGGAAAAGTAAAGTTTTATCAGGCAGGGATATTTATTCTAAAGATTGTTTAAATCATAGTTCTTCGGCTAAAGCCGGTTGTTCGTTTTTATATTTAACCCCAGGCTTAAGTTTGGGCTTAATGAAACATTAATTTTTGGCTTTAGTCAAAACTTTTAAAATGCAAGCTGAAAATCACTCTAAATTTTATCTTATACAAATCTTCTTCTAAGATTTATTGTGATGAAATAAATCAAGGTCAGGCTCATCTTCCAATTTGTTATTTCTTTTTTTATGAAAGATAAAATACAATACTATAAAAACCGCCAACACGCTTAAACCTGTAATTGCATATTCAGGGTTAGTGATGGCGATAACAGTTCCCACAAAAATATATGCGATAATAAACAACACAGGCAGCAGAGGATATAATTTCATTTTATAAATTCCTGTTTTATCCAAATGCTTTGTGCGTTTGCGCAAAATAAAAATGGAGCCCGCCGATGTTGCCATTCCAATGGAATCTAAAAAAATAGTAAAGCTTAATATCTGATCAAACCTGTCTGCAAAAAATAAAACAATTACACATATCGCTGCAAATACAGTAAGACTAACTGTGAGCACATCTTTTTTTTCTTCTTTCTTTTTAAAAGCTGCCGGTAATATTCCATCTAAGCTCATTGCATACATTACCCGCGGATTACTTAACAACAAAACATTTACATAAGCTAATACAGCAAGAAATAATAAAATTGAAAAAACATACCTGCCGGTTTCACCAAACATTTATTCGGCAACAATCGCTGCAATACTTTTTGAAGTTTTCAATTCATCAAAGCCAATGATTTTATAATAAGAATAATTTACGCTGAGATATAAAGCAATAATTACAA
>JAICKT010000501.1 GCA_025927795.1 Parafilimonas sp.
TATAAATTCCAAATAACAAATCTCAAGTTTCAAATAAATAAGAAATAAAAAAATTAGCGAAGTTTTTGCCGCAGCTTTTCAATTTATAATTTGAATTTTATTTGGGATTTTGTTTTTGGGTTTTTGTTTTTTATGTTTTCATTCAAGCACCACCTCATCTGTGCCATGATTTTCTTTCCATCTTACAAAAACTTTTTGTGAGGGAAATGTATCAATTGCTCTTCCTGCATAATCTGCCTGTATCGGAAATTCGCGGCTGAACCGGCGATCAATTAAAACACATAATTCCACTTTTGCCGGCCGTCCGAAATCAAGCAATGCATCAAGCGCAGAACGTATGGTTCTGCCCGTCCACAAAACATCATCTATAATAATAATATTTTTTCCTGCTGTACTAAACGGAATGTATGTTGAGTTGGCGATTTTTAATTCGTTGCGAACATCATCTCTGTAAAAAGTAATATCCAGCTTACCGTATAATATTTTATCTGCAGAAACAAGTTGCTTTAATTCATCCACAATTCGATCACTTAAAAAAATACCTCTCGGCTGAATACCGATGAGTACTGTATCTTCAAGATTCAAATGATTCTCCAAAACCTGGTGCGCCAGGCGTTTTACAGTTAGCTGTATTTGTTTTTCTGTAAGTATTGATTTCAATCGGGGAATTTTTACTAAAGTAAATGAAGATTGGCGTAAATAAAAATGTATGCCCGTTTAAATTATTTAGGTTGATTGCTTAAAATGTATGCTTCAAATTTTTTAAAGCGCTCATCTAAATCTTTTTTAAGCGCTTCTTTTTTTTGCTTATCAGGAAAGCTGTATGTAATACTGTTGTAAACAAAGTTTTTAATATCACTATAACTTATTTCTTTATAGCGCAAAGCCAGCAATTCATATTGCTCAGTAAGACTGCTGCGGTTTATAGCAGCATCATCTGTACTTATAACAATGGGTACATGAAAACGAGTGTATAACAACAACGGATGTGCATCATTTTTTACACCGAGAATATATTCATTGCTTGATAAATTTATTTCAACTGCAACATGATTTTTACTCATATAATTAAGCAGTTGATAATTGTTTTTTTCATAAGCAATATCAATACCGTGACCAATTCGTTGCGCTTTTGCAATATATACCGCATCCGAAATATGATGCGTTAAGTCTTCAGGTTTCACAAAACCTTCTGTAATCTCTCCGGCGTGCATAGAATATTTTACTGAAGGATATTTTTGATGACAATATGCAAACATGTACATGTGCAGCCAGTAATCGTGCATTGAAACCGGATCATCTTCTGGTGCAACAATGTTTACACCAACAATAAGTGAATCTTTTTTTGCAGCCCGGAATGATACTACAAGATTTTTAAAAGTTGTTACCGGGTTTTGTGTGCGCACAATATAAGTTTGATAACGCATGGTAAATTTATTATCATCAATATGTGAATTGTAATGCAGCGAATCAAGAAAATGTGTGAAGCTGTTTATGCTGTCTTCAACAGGCAGTTGCATTATTTTATTGTATAACCTGTCAAACACGTATTTTAATTTAATCGAATCTTTTTGCGCCTGTATATTTTCAAGCATCTCATTGTACTCATTTGTTGAATCAATATTCTGTTTTGAAAAATCAACACGACTAAACATTAGCTCGATGTATGAAACGTTTTCAGTGATGGCTCTTTCTTTTAGTTCAGTAAGACCTTCTTTGTAATTAATATTACTCAGAGGAGAAAACAAGCCAAACGTTGCGAAGAAATGTTGCTCGCCATCAGCACCGTTATAATTTTTCATGCTCCACAACTGCAATAATTTTTCGCGATAACTGCTTAGTTTACCATCTTTATTCAGTGTTGAGAATTTAGTCCAGCCTTCACCCGTTTTAGCATCTGCAGTTACCTGTAAGGTTTCTGTGTTTATCCAAAAATCATTTTTAACCGCCCAATTAAAATATGTTTCTGCGTATATAGCACCACTATAATGATTATGCAAATCGCCACCTTTTGGCATTTGAGAAATAAATGCTGTAAGCTCAGCCTGGTTATTTCTTATTTTTTGAAAATAATCATTAATAGTTTGTGAATGCGTTGTAAAAACGATTAAAAGAAAAAATGCAGTCAGTATTTTTTTCATATAGTGATTTTTTTACAAGGAGCCTGTCGTTAAAAAATCAAATCTATTTTAAATTAACTTTTATAGCAAAAGCAGGTCTTAAATTATAAAGTGTTTGACATTCATTAAATGCCCGCATAAATTATCAACCCAATTCCAATAATAAAAAATAAAAACATTGCAGTTAATAATGCGTTGGCTGATTTTGGTGCATGCTTAAATTCTTTCCATATAAAAACGCCCCAGCATGCTGCCACCAATGTTGCGCCTTGTCCTAATCCATAAGATATTGCAGGTCCGGCTTTACCTGCTGCAATTAAGTTAAAAGAATTACCAAGTCCCCAAATTAATCCACCTAATATTCCAACAAAATGCGTTTTAAAACTTCCTTTAAAATAATCTTTATAATTAACTGGCGAACCTGTAATGGGTTTGCGCATTAATAATGTATTGAACAAAAAATTGCTGACAAAAATTCCAACAGAAAAAATAAACACGGCTGTATATGGCGTCATTTTTCCTGCTGCCGCCGATTGAAAATTTTCTAAGTCCATAGAAGCAGCTATAAAGCGATAAAAAAACGACATTAAAATACCTGCTACAACAGAAAGCAAAATGCCTTTTTGAATTCCATCTTTTGATGAAATATTTTTCTCAGCCTGTTGCGATTTATTGGCTTTGCCATAAGCTGCGGCGTTTAATAAAATAGCAACAATAATTAAAGCAACACCAATAAATAAAAAAACAGGATCACCTTTTTGCGCAATAGCATAATTTAATATAACACCAAGCACCAGCGCAATGCCAATTCCAACAGGGAATGCAACTGCCATTCCTGCAA